>NZ_LZML01000158.1:0-13417 GCF_001665695.1 Nocardia sp. 852002-51101_SCH5132738
CCACCCCCGCACTGACCGCCTGATCGAACAGGATCACGCGGAAATCACCCCGATACACCACCCGCTTGGACTTGACCCGGCGCGGTGCTGGCGTTGCCGCACAGCGGCAACTGGGACGTGGCAGGGATCTGGCTGGTGCAACGGATAGGTTCCCCCACCGTCGTCGCCGAGCGACTGCGGCCGGAATCGCTGTTCCGGCGCTTCGTCCGGTTCCGTGAACGTCTGGGTTTCGAGATCGTCCCGCTCACCGGTGGCACAGCCCCACCGTTCGACCTGCTGGCCACGCGGCTGCGGCAGGGACGGACAGTCGGGCTGCTCGGTGAACGCGATTTGACCGGTGCCGGAGTGCCGGTCACCTTCTTCGGCGAGCCGGCGCGCATGCCCGCCGGTCCAGCCCGGCTGGCGATCGACACCGGCGCACCGCTGCTGCCGGTACATTGCTGGTTCACTCCGGCCGGCTGGGGATTTCACGTCGGCGCACCGATCGCCACCACCGGCGGAGCGCAGCAGACCACTCAGGCTCTGGCCGACCGGTTCGCCGCCGGAATCGCCGCCCACCCCGCCGACTGGCACATGCTGCAACCGCTGTGGACCGCCGACCAGCTCATCCGCGCGCAGGCGCGCAGCAATGCGCACCGCTGATCCGCGCCATCGCATCGACACCGACTTTGCACTGGCTACAGGCACTCGCCCGCCACCCCGGCTGAGTGAACGCGCCGAGACTCGCTACCTTCGACCGAGTCGTGGCCTGGACGCGCCTGCGGCGCCGTCTCCGCCGATTCCTTTGCGCCGCTGAAGAAGTCGCGGTACACGCGGAAGGCCATGGCCAGCGCACAGACCGATGTTTCGATGCAGCGTGGGTGACCGGACTTTGTGATTCGGGTGCAGCGCACGCCGGCGGTCACGTGCACATAGAGTCGGGCCTGTGGATCTTCTGGATCGGCTCCGCCTGGATGTGCCTGTCGTGCAGGCCGGTATGGGTGGAGGAATTGCACGCGGGCGCCTCGCTGCCGCGGTTGCGGCGGCTGGAGGGCTCGGGACCATCGGCATGATGCCCCCAGTCGAACTGCGCGCCGCGATCAGCCGGGTGCGTGAAGAGGCTCCCGAGCGGGCTGTGGTGGTGAATCTGCTGATGCCGTTCGCGCGTCGCCATCACGTCCGGGCCTGTCTGGATTCGAGAGTCGACGCGGTCGTGATGGCTTTCGGTGGCGATCGCGCGTTGGTGCGTGAGCTTCACGATGCCGGGATCTTCGTACTGACGATGGTCGGCACCGAGGAGCAAACCCGCACTGCCGTCGGGTGGGGTGTCGATGCTTTGATCGCCCAGGGCCGAGAGGCAGGGGGCCATCTGGTGGGGACCGTTCCGGCACTCGAATTCCTCCCGCGCGCCGTTGCGATTGCCCACGACAAGCCGGTGTTGCTCGCCGGAGGGATTGCCGCCGCCGTGGACACAGCCGCGGCGTTGTCCGCCGGCGCGGTAGCGGTCGTTGCGGGCACTCGGTTCTTGCTGACCCACGAGTCCGGCGCTCACCCCGAATACCGGCGCCGGGTGCTGGAGGCGCGGACGACTCTGGAGACCACGGTGTTCGGGCTCGGGTGGCCCGCACGCCATCGCGTGGTGCCGAACAACGTGACTGCGCGGTGGTGCGGTCAGGACGGTGCAGCGCGGCGGGTGCCTGCGCTGATCAATGCCTGGAGTGGCCCTTTGGCGCGGGTAACACCGGAGAGGCTGAACGGCGCGATATTACGCCTGCAACGCCCACGGCTGCCGTTGTTCAGTCCCATGGTGCCGACCGAGGATGCGCCGGCAGCGTGCGCGGATCAGGCAGCGTTGTATGCGGGTGACTCCGCGCTCCGCATCACCGAGGTGATTTCGGCGAAACAGGCGGTGGCCGAGTTGGCGGTTTGAACCAGTTCGGCGAGGAGGCCGGCGATTGGGTCCGTCTGGGTGCCGGTTCGCAAAGCGGCCAGGTGAGTTAGGGAGCCCGCCGAGTCGACTGTGCCTGCGCCGACTCGCCGACGCGGGCAGCGGTAGTCGACACACGGAGCTCGGGCGGGCCGGTGTGGACCGTGTCGGCTTCGAGTCCGCGCACCAGATCGACGTCTCCGGCGGGCCGGCCATCGCTGTTTCGGCGTTGATCGCGGGCCTACCCGAATACGCGGTCGACCTCTACTACGCCTGGACCGCCGGCCACGACCCCGCCTACATCCAGTACACCGAACCCGAACACGTCCACGCCCAACCGCCCGGCACATCCAGCACGAACTGATCCCACGTTGAACGCAAGTACGACGTGCAACGTGTGCGTACGGGGGTATGCCGAACACATCGCTGATGAAGGGAGATGAACAGCAATGATGATGAATCAACTCATGGATATGTTCCGCGACTGGTGGAACCGTATGTTCCCGAACATGCCGATGATGATGTGACCCGTAGCGGGGTTATGCGCCCCGCCGGGCAGGGCACGGGACTGGTCCGAATCCGCGCTGCTGCCCTTGAATCTCCCCGGTCGTCGGCAACCGCCGCGATCAGCCTCTCACCCCAACAGGTCCCGGCATCTGCCCGACCGGCCGGGTCGGTGCCCTCCGGGATACGCCCGGCATCGGGGCTCGCCGCAGTGGATACCGAAAACTCTTCGGTGATCACGACCACATTTGCCTTTTTGCGTTCTGCCTCAGTGACAGCTTTCGCCAGGCACGCTCGCCCGTGCCCACATCGGACTGTTTGCGGTCTCCGTCGCCGGGTATGCGTGCGCCACGGCCGACGGCGGCCCCCGGGTAGTGAGATGGAATGGTGATGGACAGCAGCGCCACAGCAAAAACAGCGACCGAATACGTGATCAGGCAGTTGGAACACGCAGGGACCGCGCATCGCGACGATTTCGATGTACCGGCGCTGGTGGCGAACCTGCACTCCCTGGTCGAAGGGTGGGACTTCCGCCAACTGAATCGAGCAATGTTCTGGTCGCTGGCAGCCAGCTACCTGCGGACATAATTGAGCAGAGCTGCGCCCACAGACCTGCAACGACATCGAACACTGTTCCAGCCGGTTCTCGCCTGTCTGCGTCGGTACGTCGAGCGCCCTGCGCCGCGGACCATGATCAGCGTGGCAGCGATCGGCCGCCGAAACCGACGAGCGCGCGCAGTGACATCCCGGCGACGCCGACCGGATTGTGGCGTATCTCGTGCGTTGCAGGGGCGGGGTCAGCGGCACCTACCTGGCCACCGTGCTGCCGGAGCATCGGCCGGCAGTTGTCGGCTCGTAGGCGCTGCCCTGCTGCCGAGCCCACGACGGACCGGTGACGTATGTCCGCGCGGGGAGAACTCCGGTCCGGTCAGCACCGCACCCCGGTAACGGCGAAGCGTTCCACTTCGGCGATGTGGCCGCCGGTGGAGACCGCGAGCGTCAGGGTGCCGGGGCAGGCCGCGGTGAACGGAACCGTTGCCTGCCAGGGGCTGTCGGCGCCGCCGGCGGCGATCCCGGCGACCTCGCCCACCGGTCGCGCGGCGTCGACGCGACGCAGTTGCACGCGCAGACTCTCGTCCACCCCTGTGATACGTCCGCTCGCGACGACCGGCGACCGCACCGTCGAGCCGTACGCCGGGCCGGTGACGGTGAGTGTGCTGTCCTCACTGCCGACCACCTCCCACGGCGCGTCGCCGCCCGCGCCGATGCGGGCCAGGTGCAGGACAGCCGCGACCGCCGGACGACCGCCCGGATTGTCGAAACCAACACTCACCCATGCCTGTTCGCCCCGCACGTCGGTTGTCACCGCCTTGTCGACATTCCGATAACCGAGATACTGCTGGGTGAACATCACCGCAATCGTGGCGGCGTCGAGCCCCCACGGCTGGTGCCCGCCCTCGCGGTAGGCCCGCTGCCACGCCGCCGCATCTTCGACGCCGGCGAACGGCCACAGCGGCTGATAGGCGAACCCGGTCGTCGGCGAACCCGGCGTGCTCTCCGGCGAGGATGATGCGGTCTCGGGAGGAAGACCCGGCACGACCGGCGTAGCCGCGGTCGAACTTCCCGACGCCGCAGCGTCATCCCCGCCGTCACGCGTCAGTGAGAAATACAACGCCACCGCGGCCAGCACGACCGCCACCGCGGCCACCACCATCACAACTGTTAAACGTTGCGACGGCGCCCTATTCGTTGCCATAGCCCTTACCCTCCGATCGATTCACCCCCGGGTGACTCCGCGTAGCGACAGGACTCACCCGCCTCGGCCACACCGAGGCGGCAAACCTCACTGTGCGCCGCCCCGACACACCTCGGAAAGGGCGGATGGGCCACTCGCCGTGAGTCTTTGGGCACGAGGCACCGCGGCCGTCGTCGGCCCGGGACATCGGACCCGCTGCGACGGACATGACGCCTCGCACCGCCCGGCTACCTCATCGGGCGACGCGCGCCACACCGCCAACCAGTAAATGCGCATATATACGCGCGCGATCCGATTCGCCTCGACGGCAAGGGCGTTGGCGCGCGTGGTTTCCTGCGCTGACTGCTCGGCGGCTACGGCCGCCCGCCGCGCCTCGGTGACAGCTTCAGGGGCGCTGTCCGCCTGGCTGTGCGCGTGGCGCAGCGCCCGCCAGGCGATACCAGGGGACAAGACGGAAGCGACCGCGGAGGCGATTCGCAATGTCGCCGGATGCGCTCACGCCCCAGGCGGCATCCGTTGACGCCCACTCGGTCCGGATGATCATCTGACGCGAAACCACAATTGTCGAGGAGGTTCGAATGCAATTCTGTACACACCTCGGGCACCTCGATCGGCGCGGTGGATGGATCCAGCTAGAAAGCTGTTGGCAGTCAACGGATCTCAGTCGTCGCTCACCCGGCGCGCCGCCAGGTGACGCGGTCGTCACCTGCCGTGCAAATCTCTGCCCCGGTAGTCCTGCGCAGAACGCACCCCCTCGCCCCTGATGGAACAGCGTCGCCCTCAGGTCCCGCGCACATCATCCCGCAGTCACCGGACAGCGTCATCTGCCGACTGCGCCGGTTGTTGATCCACGCGTGGTGTCTCGCCTACGGTCGAGTCGAGAGTCGTTTCCGTGTACCAGCTACCCGTAGGTGGAGCAGATGGGAACTAGCGAGAAAGCGACACCCCACCCGAACGAGTCACCACGTATGTCCCCGGAGGTTGTCGCGAAGTGGCGTTCTGACCTTACCAGCGGCGAGAACGCCATCGATCCAACAACATTCGCCGGAACGATACCTCAGGTGCGTGGAGTGGCACCGCGGATTCGCGTCGGGCGGGACAAATGGTTCAACCTTCTCTGGCTCTTGCCGATCGGCCTCGTCGTGCTGGTGGCTGCCATCGCGATCGCGCAGGGACTGCGGGACCTGAGCTCGGTCCAGCAATTCATCGCCCGCCATCCGGGAACGACCGTCGCTCACCCGGAGCAGACAAGCGGCATGCCGACGTGGTTGCGCTGGCAGCACTTCTTCAATCTCTTCTTGATGATCTTCATCATCCGGTCCGGAATTCAGATCCTGACCGATCATCCGCGTCTGTACTGGACCCGCCACTGCACGCCCGGCAAGGACTGGTTTCGTTTCCAGAATCCGGTACCGGCTGATCCGCTATGGACCGCCAAGCAGGACTCCGTCAGCCTTCCCCAGCAGATAGGGCTCCCCGGCCTCCGTCACTCCATCGGACTGGCGAGGTGGTGGCATCTCGGCATCGACACGCTGTGGCTCCTCAACGGAGCCGTCTTCTACATTTTTCTGTTCACCAGCGGCCAGTGGCGCAAGGTCGTACCGACCAGCTGGGACGTGTTCCCCAACGCGCTGTCGGTGCTGATTCAGTACTTGTCGCTGCGCTGGCCGACCGAAACGGGCTGGGTTGCCTACAACGGGCTCCAGCAGATCGCCTACTTCCTCACGATCTTCGTCGCCGCCCCCGCCGCGTTGATCACCGGCCTGGGAATGTCGCCCGCGCTGTCGACCCGGTTCCGGTGGATCAGCAGGCCGTTCAGCATCCAACTCGCACGCTCGCTGCATTTCCTCGTGCTGGTTTGGTTCCTGCTGTTCATCGTCGTTCACGTGTCCCTGGTTTTCACCACCGGGGCGCTGCGCAACCTCAACCACATCTACGCGGGGCGCGACGACACATCCTGGCTCGGTTTCACCCTGTTCACTCTGTCCATGGTGGTGGCGGTCGTGGGTTGGGTCGCTGCCACGCCACTGACAATCCGGCACCCCCGCCTCGTTCAGCGGATAGGGTACGCACTGATCGGTCCGGCACAACGGCTGTTCGAACATCTCGATTCGAAACCGGGTGAATACACCGAGCGCGACATCTCCCCCTACTTCTGGCACAACGGGCACTATCCCGATACCCCGGAATATCGCGCGCTGTTCGACAGCAGGTTCACCGATTACCGACTGTGGATACACGGCCTGGTGAACAATCCCGTAGAACTGAGTCTCGACCAACTGCGCGCCATGCCGCACCACGAACAGATCACACAGCACTTCTGTATCCAAGGCTGGTCCGGGGTCGCCAAATGGGGTGGTGTGTCGATGCGATCCATCATGGAACTCGTCCAACCACATCCGGACGCAAAATGGGCTGTGTTCTACTCGCTCGCCGAGGGCCCCGAGAAGGGACGCTACTACGACGCGCACCCGATCGAGCAGATGAGCTACCACCTGACGATGCTGGCCTACGACATGAACGACGCGCCGCTCACATACGGGCACGGCGCTCCGCTACGACTACGCAACGAAACTCAGCTCGGATTCAAACAGGTGAAATGGATACAGGGCATCGAATTCGTCGCCGACTTCACCGAAATCGGTGGCGGCCACGGAGGATACAACGAGGACCACGAATTCTTCGGCTACCGCCAGTCCATCTGAGTCGTGGTGATTCACCAGATACCACCTTTACGGTGCCGAGCCTAATCGCCTGCCGGCTCCGCTCCCCCCGACCGAACCTGTCACCTCTTCGTGCCGCAGTCCCCTAGAAGGTGCTGCGCGAAGCGGGACTGCTGACCAGCGAACGCCGCGCCTCCTGGTTCTACTCCCGGGCGGTCACCGCAGCGCTTGCGCGGCTGTCACAGGTGCCCGCGGTCGAAGCCGGAGCGGCGGGCGACCGCGAGACCACCACCTCCGAACATCCTCACAGGTCGAGAGATGATTCGGTTGCGGGAAGGAAGGCATGACGGCGTAGCGGTCGGCTGGCGTTACCAGCCGCTGTTGGCCTCGCGCAGGGCGCTGACGTAGTCCCGGCGTTCGCGTGCGGTCTCGTTTTCGCCCACCGGTACCCTGAGCACCCCTCGAACCTCGTCGACTTCGGCGTAGCCCTTGCGCCGCATCCATTCCCGGAGCCCGTCGAGCAGAACGTCGGCGTAGTCGGGTCCGTGGCGCAGCAGCGCGGAGGCGGACTGGACGACGTCGGCCCCGGCCAGCAGGTACTTGATCAGGTCGGTGGCGTCCTCGACGCCGGTGGTGCCGGCGAGCGACCCGCGCACCCGCCCGCGCAGCAGGGCGATCCATGTCAGCGGCACACGCGACTCCGCGCGGGTGGAGAGAGTGACCGCCGGCTCCACACTGAGGGTTTCGGGGTCGATGTCTGGTTGCAGGAACCGGTTGAACAGCACCAGCCCGTCGGCGCCGGCCGTGTCGAGGCGCAGCGCCATCTCGCCGGTTGAACTGAAGTGTGGGCTCAGCTTTACTGCCACCGGCACGGTTACGGCGTCCTTTACCCGGGCGAGGATGTCGAGGTGGCGCTGCTCGACTTCTCTGCCACAGGTGTGTGGATCGCCGGGCAGGTAGTAGATGTTGAGCTCTATCGCGGCCGCCCCGGCGTCCTGCATCGAACGGGCGAAGCCCGCCCAGTTTCCCAGGTTGACGCCGTTGAGGCTGCCGATCACCGGCACCGGGACCGCCGCCGCGGCGCGTTCGAGCAGGCTCAGATAGCGGCGGGGCCCGTGGTTCTCGAGGGCTGCCTCTGGGAAGTAGGACAAGGACTCGGCATAGCTCTGGGAATCGTGCTCGGTCAGTCGCGTGTCGTGCTCCGCTTCGCGGATCAGTTGCTCTTCGAACATCGAATGGAGCACCACCGCACCGACGCCCGCAGCGGCCAGGCGGCGGACTCCGTCGACGGTCTGTGAGAGCGGGGACGCCGCCGCCACCAGCGGGTTGGCCAGTGTCAGCCCTAGGTAGCGTGTGGACAGTTCCATCAGCGATCCTTGCGGGCGTCGGCGGTGAAGTGTTGCGGGCCCCGAGATGCCATGTCCTCGTATCGCTTCCAGCGCTGAAGGATCGCCTCCTCGGCCAGCCCGAGGAGGCGGTCGTATTCGGCCGGGTCGAAATTGGCCAACGAGCGGTACCGCAGTTCCTGGTTGCGGTAGTCGCCGAGGGGGATCCTCGGCCGGTGCGAATCGAGCAGGAACGGATTCTCGCCGGCAGCACGCAACATGGGGTTGTAACGGATCAGTGGCCAGTGCCCGCTGGCGACCGCGCGGTACTGCTGGTCCATTCCGTGGCGCATGTCGATGCCGTGGGCGATGCACTGGCTGTAGGCGATCACGATCGACGGTCCGTTGTACGCCTCGGCTTCACGGAACGCCTGCAGCGTCTGTTGCGGGTCGGCCCCCATGGCGACCCTGGCGACGTAGACGCTGCCGTAGGCGATCGCTTGCAGCGCGAGATCCTTCATCGGCAACGTCTTGCCGGCGGCGGCGAACTTCGCGACCGCGCCCAGTGGCGTTGCCTTCGACATCTGTCCGCCGGTGTTGGAGTAGACCTCGGTGTCCAGTACCAGCACGTTGACGTTGCGCCCGCTGGCCAAGACATGGTCGAGTCCACCGGAACCGATGTCGTAGGCCCAGCCGTCGCCGCCGACGATCCACACGCTGCGCCGGATCAGGTGGTCGACCACGCTGAGTAGGTCGGCTGTCTCGGCGGGATCGAGCCGAGCGAGCCGAGTCTCGAGTTCGGCCACCCGTTCCCGCTGGGCACGCAGCTCCGATTCACGCAACTGCGACGCGGTCAGGATGTCGTCGACGAGTTCGGCGCCGACCGCCTCCCGCAATTCGGTGAGGCGCAGCCGGGCCAGTTGGACGTGCCCGTCGGTGGCCAGTCGGAAGCCGAACCCGAATTCGGCGTTGTCCTCGAACAGCGAGTTGGACCAGGCAGGGCCGCGTCCGTCCACGTCGGTCGTCCACGGGGTGGTGGGCAGGTTGCCGCCGTAGATCGATGAGCATCCTGTCGCATTGGCGATCATCAGACGGTCGCCGAAAAGTTGGGACAGCAGTTTGAGATACGGCGTCTCCCCGCAACCCGCGCACGCCCCGGGGAACTCGAACAGCGGCTCGAGGAACTGGGCCCCGCGAACGGTGCCGAAGTCCACCCGTGCCCGGTCGGCCGTCGGGAGGGTTTCGAAGAAGGCGATGTTCTCGCGTTCGGTGGCCACCCGGGGTTCGCGGGGGCCGAGGTTGATCGCCTTGGTACCGGTGGGTCCCGGAACAACGACGGGGCAGGCTTCGACGCACAGACCGCACCCCGTGCAGTCCTCGGTGTACACCTGTAAGGAGAAGCGGGCTCCCGGGAGACCGACAGCGCCCAGTGGCGCAGAGCCGAACTGCTCAGGGGCGCACGCCAACCGGGACTCGTCGTAGAACTTCGAGCGGATCACGCTGTGGGGGCAGACGAAACTACAGTTGCCGCACTGGATGCAGGTGTCGGGGTCCCACACTGCGACAAGTTCGGAGACGTTGCGTTTCTCGTAGGCCGTTGTGCCGCTCGGGTAGGTCCCGTCCACCGGCAGTGCGCTGACCGGTAAGGCGTCGCCGCGCCCGGCCATCATCTCCGCGGTGACCGTACGGACGAACTCGGGCGCATCCTCGGACACGACAGGCGCCGGCTCTCGCGTGGCGGTGACGAGGTCGGGTACCTCGATCCGGTGCAGCCCTTCCAGCGCTCGGTCCACGGCGGCCAGTTCGCGGCGCAGCACGTCGGCTCCGCGGTTGCCGTAGGTCTTCTCCACCGACTTCTTGATTCGGGCGACTGCCTGCTCGCGCGGCATTGCATCCGAGATGGCGAAGAAGCACGTCTGTAGGACGATATTGATCCGCCCGGCGAGTCCGACCTGTTGGGCGATGCGGCCCGCGTCGACTGCGTACAGCGTTATCTGCTTGGTGAGGATCTGTTCCTGAACCCGGCGAGGCAGCGCGTCCCAGACCTTGTCCGGTTGATGTCTGCAGTTCAGCAGCAGGGTCGCTCCCGGGGCGGCAGGGCCCAGTACATCGACCTTGTCCAGAAATCGGAACTGATGGCAGCCGATGAGGTTCGCTCGCGCTACCAGGTAGGGCGCCCGGATGGGCTGCGATCCGAAGCGTAGGTGTGAGACTGTCTGCGAACCCGATTTCTTCGAGTCGTAGACGAAGTAGCCCTGCACGTGCAGGTGCTCCTCAGCGCCGAGGATCTTGATCGTGTTCTTGTTGGCTCCGACGGTGCCGTCGGAACCGAGGCCGTAGAAGATCGCGCGCACCGTGTCGGGGGGCTCGATGTCGAAGGACGGGTCGTAGGCGACGCTGGTGTCGGACACGTCGTCGTCGATGCCGATGGTGAAGCGGCGGCGGGGCCGCTCACGGGCGAGTTCGTCGAACACGCCGGCGACCATGGCGGGGGTGAACTCCTTCGACGACAGGCCGTAGCGTCCGCCGGACACCCTCGGCATGACGGCCCGCTCACCGTCGGTGTGTGCCTCGGCGAGTGCGGCGACGACGTCGAGATACAGCGGCTCGCCGATCGATCCAGGTTCCTTGGTGCGATCCAGCACGCCGATCGTGCGCACCGTCGCCGGCAGCGCATCGAGGAATGCCCTGCCGGGAAACGGCCGGTACAGCCGTACCTGCACCGTGCCGACCCGCTCGCCGCGCTCGGTGAGAGCGGCAACGGTTTCGGCTGCGGTCTGCGCGCCGGAGCCCATCAGCACCAGTACCCGTTCCGCCTCCGGATGGCCGACGTACTCGACGATGCTCATCTTTCTGCCCGTGCGCGCGCCGAGGCGGTCCATGAGGTCTTCGACCACCGCGGGGACACGGGCGTAGAACGGGTTGACCGTCTCGCGTGCCTGGAAGTACACGTCCGGGTTCTGTGCGGTGCCGCGTATGAACGGGCGTTCCGGGGACAGTCCCCGTCCGCGATGCGCCCGGACCAGCTCCTCGGGCACCAGCGCTCGCAGGTCGTCGTCGGACAGTGTCTCGATCGTGTTGAGTTCGTGGGAGGTCCGGAACCCGTCGAAGAAGTGGACGAACGGCACCCGTGTCCGAAGAGTGGCACCCTGCGCGATCAGCGCCAAATCCTGCGCCTCCTGCACCGAGGCCGACGCGAGTAACGCGAACCCGGTTTGGCGTACGGCCATCACGTCCGAGTGGTCGCCGAAGATCGACAAGCCCTGCGTGGCCAAGGATCGCGCCGCGACGTGCATCACCGCCGACGTCAGCTCGCCCGCGATCTTGTACATGTTCGGGACCATCAACAGCAAGCCCTGCGACGCCGTGAAGGTAGTGGCCAGCGCACCGCTCTGCAGAGCGCCGTGCAGCGCGCCGGCGGCACCGCCCTCGCTCTGCATCTCCACCACGGTCGGCACGGTGCCCCACAGGTTCGGGCGATGCTGACTGGACCATTCGTCGGCCAGCTCGGCCATCGGCGACGACGGGGTGATCGGGTAGATACAGCACACCTCGTTGAGCCGGTAGGCAACCGAGACGGCGGCCTCGTTACCATCCACTGTCGCGCGCGTCATGTCGGCTCCGGAAACATGTCGATGGCGTGGACCGGGCACTGCTCGAAGCACTCTGCACAGCCGGTGCACTTGTCGTAGTCGTACTGGTAGCCGTGGCCCGCTCCCAGTTTGATGATCGCATCCTCCGGGCAAGCTCCGAGACAGCCGTCGCATTCGAAGCAGTTGCCGCACGACAGGCACCGGCCGGCCTCGAAGGTCGCTTCTCGGGCCGACAGGCCCGCTACGACCTCCTCGAACCCGGCGGTGCGCTGTGCCGGAGCAAGTTCGGGCTGCCGGCGCCGGTCGGCGTCGGCGAAGTACCACAGGTGTAGCTGGTCGAATGTCGCCATCGGATGTTTGGGAGGAGGTTGCGCTCCCGAGACGCCACGCAGCCAGGCGTCGATGTGGTGAGCCGCCTTCTTCCCGTGCCCCACCCCGACGGTCACGGTGCGCTCGCTGGGCACCATGTCGCCGCCGGCGAACACGCCGGGGCAGCCGGTCATCAGCGAATCGCTGACGCGTACGCTGCCGTCGCGCTCGAACTCTACGCCTGGCAGCGTGCGCATGAACGCCGACTCGGTCTCCTGGCCCAGCGCCATGATCAGAGTATCCGCGGCAAGGGTCTCGAATTTTCCGGTCGGCCGCGGACGGCCCGCTTCGTCGAGTTCCATGATCTCCACCTGCAGTTCGGGGCCGTCGAAGGCGGTGATCGTGCGCAGCCAGTTGATGCGCACGCCCTCGCGTTCGGCGTCCTCGGCTTCCTCCTGGTGGGCGGGCATCCGCTCGCGGGTTCGGCGATAGACGATGACGGTGTCCTCAGCGCCGAGGCGGCGGGCCACGCGGGCTGCGTCCATCGCGGTGTTGCCGCCGCCGTAGACGGCAACGTGACGCCCGACCGTAGGCTTGTCGCCGGAAGCGACGCTGCGCAGGAACGACACCGCGTCGACCATCGTGCCGGCGTCGCGGACCGGGATGTCGACCCGTTTGGCCAGATGGGCGCCGATCGCGACGAACACCGCGTCGAAACGGCCCTCCTCCCGTTCAGCGGCGAGGTCCTCGACCCGATGGTTGCAGGTCAGCTGCACTCCGAGTGCCGCAATTCGGCTCACCTCGGCCGCGAGTACGTCGCGAGGTAGCCGGTAGTTCGGGATGCCGTAGCGCATCATTCCGCCGGGTTCGGTTCCGGCGTCGCGGATCTCGACGTCGTGACCGAGGCGAGCCAGGTGGTACGCGGCCGATAGCCCGCTCGGCCCTGCGCCGATCACGAGCACCCGTTTGCCGCTCCGGGAGGGCGGCGGCGCGAACGTCCAACCCTGCTCCCGCGCGAGGTCCCCGAGGAACCGCTCCACCGCGTGGATCGATACCGCACTGTCGAGATTTGCGCGGTTGCAGACCGATTCACACGGGTGATAGCAGACCCGGCCATGGATGGCGGCAAACGGATTGTCGGCGACAAGCTGCCGCCAGGCCTGTTCGTTCCGGCCTGCCTTCGCGTGCGCCAGCCACGCCTGGATGTTCTCCCCGGCCGGGCACCGGGCATTGCACGGAGGCAACAGATCCACATAGACCGGACGGCGCTGGCGTACCGGCCCGGGTCAAGTCCAAGCGGGTGGTGTATCGGGGTGATTTCCGCGTGATCCTGTTCGATCAGGCGGTCAGTGCGGGGGTGG
>NZ_LZML01000159.1:0-99323 GCF_001665695.1 Nocardia sp. 852002-51101_SCH5132738
GCAGGGGGCGACGTTTTCGACGAAGTGGCCGACCATGTGCCGCGACAGCGACCACACATCCTTCAACGGCGACGACATGGGCCGTCCCGAGAAGGTGAGACTGGACCGGTTGGAGCTGTCGACGGTCATCACTGACTCCTTCTACTCCCGAACTATCTGTTCCGGCGGTTAACGCTAACCGGCGGGCCGGGAACCGAGGGTGCTTCGCGAATCGTCTGTGCGGAAATCGAAGCAGGTCGGCGGGCCGTTGTGATCGCTCACAGTCGCCGGGACGCGGATCGGTTCCTCAATGCCACAATCGGCGGCAGGGCAGCGGTCGCAATCCGGGCCGGACCATGCCGTCCACGGTGACCGCCAGCCCGGAATGCACGGCGGCGGCGGCGAACTCCCAGGCCTCGGCGCGGGTGGCGGCGTATTCGAGCACCATGTCGCCGTCGGGGCCGGTGCCGCCGAAGTAGACCGTGATCCGGCGAGTGGGGATGTCGGGGGCCGTTTCGGAGATGTCCATAGCCGTGCTCCTTTGCATCGGTGCAGGAACGAAGCTACGTACTCGCGGGTAACCCGAACAGGTTTCAGCGCGGAATTCATCGCGTGAC
The DNA here is from genome assembly GCF_001665695.1 of Nocardia sp. 852002-51101_SCH5132738. Lineage (NCBI taxonomy): Bacteria > Bacillati > Actinomycetota > Actinomycetes > Mycobacteriales > Nocardiaceae > Nocardia > Nocardia sp. 852002-51101_SCH5132738. The sequence continues at coordinate 597 of NZ_LZML01000159.1, forward strand.
ACATACCGCCGCGCGGCAAACTTGTGATTTCTCAGGAGCTGCGGTGCCGATTTCGGGTTGCCTCGCGCGCGCGATAATCTCTTGCCCATGGGCCTCACCGCGGTCCGGCGGGCGCTGAGCGTCGCCGCCGGCAGTCTGTTGCTGTTCGCTGCCGCCACGACTTCCGCACCGGCGCAACCGATCTACCCGGCACCGGACCCGGATCCGTTCTACGCCGCGCCGGCCGATATCGCCGAACACAAGCCGGGCGATGTGCTGGCGACGAAACCGCTACCGCCGCTGGACATCTTCCCCGACACCGACATCACGCTGATCAAGTTCCGCTCGACCAATTCCGAGGGCAAGCCGATCGCGGCGACCACCACCGTCCTGACGCCGCGCAAGCGGGCGGCCGACGGGCCGCTGCTGTCGTATCAGACGATCATCAACGGACTCGGCGCCGATTGCAGTGTCTCCCATGTGCTCTACACCAAGAACCCGGATCTGATGGTCCGCGAGGCGCCCGCCTACAACGTGGTGTTGCAGCGCGGCTGGAGTATCGCGATGCCCGACCATCTCGGGCCGCAGTTCGCCTACGGCGCAGCGCGTCTGGGCGGCCAGATCACCCTGGACGGCATTCGCGCGGTGCAGCACGCGGCCGATCTGAAACTCGAGCACAGCCCGGTGACGATGGCCGGCTACTCCGGCGGCGGCATGGCCACCGCATGGGCGGCCGCGCTGGCGCCGGTCTACGCACCGGAACTGCGCATCGCAGGGGCCGCGGCCGGTGGCGTGCCGATGAACATGGTGAAGATGCTGGAGGGCCTGGGGTACGGCTCGCATCCGGCCTTCGGCCTGGCGATGGCGGCCGGACTCGGCCTGGAACGTGAATACCCCGACCGGTTCCCGCTGTCGGACCAGCTCAACGACAAGGGCATGGCGGTGCGGCAGGTGATGGCGAACAGTTGCACCAACGGACTGCTGGCCGCGGGCGCGGGACACGGGGTGAGCGAGTTCGCGAAAACCACGTCGATGACCGAGGATCCGGTCGCGCGCAAGGTGGTCGAGGACAACAGCCTCGAGCTCTACACCGACAGCGTGCCGAATATGCCGGTCTTCGAATGGCATTCGCCCATCGACGGCCTGATCCCGGTGGATTCGATCGTCAATACCGATCGGCGCTGGTGCCAGGCCGGGGTCACGGTCCAGTCGGAGGCCATTCCGGTGCCCGACCACCTCACCGCGGCCGTGCTGGGTCTGCCGCAGGTGCTGAGCTGGCTCGACGGCCGCATGCACGCTCAGCCGGTGCCGAGCAACTGCTGAGCGCGCCGGCCCCGCACCGCGGGGGCGTGCCGGATTCGATATCGATGCGGACTCGCGGCGCGCACGATCCGAACACGCCGCCCGGACAGCCGGATTCGCCCCGGTAGTCTCGAAACACCTGGTTCAGCGCGGAACTCGGGTTGGCAGCGCACGGGAACCAGCGGTGAGCTTTAGTGGGGTGCGCCATGCGAATCCGGCATGTACTGGTCACGGCATTGCTGATCGGTTGCGGTCCTGTTGCGGGTACCGCAGCGGCCCAGCCGCCGATTCCCCTGCCCGCCTTGCCGTTACCCGCGATCGCCTTACCCGGGTTGCCGGGGCCACCGCTCGCACCCCAGGATCCGGATCCAGCGCGGTCGAATCCGCCGGCGCCGGGGCTCGCGCAGCTGCAGCAGTGGATCAACGTCCTGGTGCCGCCGCCACCCATCCCGGTGGCCGATCAGGCGGCCGCCGGGGAGACCGGCGTCACCGCCGACCTGGCCCGGCTGCAGCAGGCCGTCATGCCCTCGCCGGTGGGCGATCCGCTGCTCGACGACTGGCCCGCGGATCTCGCGGGGCTGCGGCCCGGTGATGTGATCGCGACCCGGGACGTGACGGCGACCGCCGCTCCGCTGCTGGTGGTGCCCGTGCGGCAGGCGTTGCAGGTGAAATACCGGACCACCGACGCACACGACGCGCCCTCGTATGCGACTGCGACACTGGCGATTCCGGCCGCACCGTGGACGGGTCCCGGATCGCGGCCGGTGCTGGTGAACAATCTTCCCATCGACGCGCTGGGCCGGACCTGCACGCCCGGCTACACACTCGCGCACGGTTTCTCCGGGGATACCGGCACCACCGATTTCGTCCCGCCCACCACGCAATTGGCGCTGTTGCGCGGGTACGCGGTGCTGATTCCCGATCACGAGGGTCCGCGAATGGCCTATGCCGAACCCTTCGTGGCCGGCCACGCCGTGCTCGACGCGATCCGGGCGATGCGCGGGGAGCTGCCCGCGGAATTCGGCGCCAGCCGCTACGCCATGCACGGATACTCCGGTGGTGCCATCGCCACCCGCGGCGCGGTGGCGCTGATCGATTCCTACGCACCGGAATTGGCGCCGCTGATCGTCGGTGCCGCATTGGGCGGCGTGCCGGCCGACTATCAGATCCTCTCGCAGAGCATGAACGCCAACTTCGCCTCGGGTGTGTTCCTGGCAGCCACCTTCGGAGTGGGACGGGAGCGGCCGGAAATCCTGGCCAGGATGAACAATCTGGCCCGGTGGGCGGCCCTCTCGCCGCTCAAGGACACCTGCGCCGGTGTGTTCGCCGTTCCCGGGGTGCTGTCACTGCCGATCGATATCGCCGCCGACACCCCCGATCCGCTGCACAGCGCACTGGCCGGTGACATCTACCGGGTGACGCGGATGCAGGGCATGAAATCCGCTGTGCCGCTGTATGTCTACAACGGCGAACAGGAATTCTGGATTCCGGCCGCCGGGGCCCGCGAATTCTATCGCGACCAATGCTCACTGGGCGTGGCGGCGGTGTATCGCAGCGTGCCGGGCGAGCACATCATCGCAGCGGGATTGGGGTATCCGGAGGCCATGGGCTGGGTCGATCAGCGATTGCAGGGCGTTTCCGCCCCGAGTGAATGCTGAAACGGCGGCGTCTTTCTCTCGCGCCGGGTCGCGGATGATTTTGTGCCGCGACCCCAGCCGCCCCCGGTGCGATTCATGAATTGTCATCGGATCGCCGGTGTTTCGGGTTCGAGGCGATTCCGTGGCCGTACCGTGATGTGAACGCGGCACCGGTTTTTGCGCGGACGGTGCCGCGTTCGGCAACCGGCGCACCCGCACCTTCTGTAAGGAGAGGAGGTCGGCAGTGCGGACGCCGGACCGGCCACCGGTGAGCGGCTCCCAACTCGAAGCCGCCGCTCACGGCGCACAGCTCGACCCGCGGCACCAGGACTTCCAACCCCTTCCTCGACGCGGTCACTGTGCGTAGCAGTGGAACCGCCCGCCGGGTGCACCCTCACCCCAAGGCATCCGGCGGGCACACTTCGCGCGGGGACAGATTCTGGAGCGACCCGATGACACCATCCGCACCCAGCCTGGCGGCGACTCTGACCCGAAGTGTGCGCACCGACGCGCCGGCGCCGCATTCCGACACCAGCGCCGAATTCGGCGCCGGGGTGCGGGAATGTCTCGCCCTGGCCGCCGATATGGTCGCCGAACCCGATCCTGAACCGGCGGATGCCGCGCGGCTGGCCGAACTGGTCGGCCGGGCCGGCGCCTGGGCACGTGAGGGCATCGACCTCGACACCGTGCTGCGCGCCTACCACGAGGCGGTGCGGCGCGCGTTCAGCGATATCGCCGGTGGCCGCGGTGACGGCGAGACGTTGTTCGCCGACGCCGAGCAGGCCCTGCGCCTGCTGGAGACGGTGACGGTGGCGACCTCGGCCGCCTATCTCGACGAACACCGTTCGGCCGCCCGGCATCATCAGACCGCGGCCCAGACCCTGGTCACCGCGCTGCTCAGCGGACACGGCCGCGCGGCGCTGGCCCGCCGCACCGGGATCGCGGTCGCGCCCGCCTATCAGGTGGTGGCGCTGTCGATCGCCCCGCATCCCGGCGAATCCGATCCACGTCGCAATGCCGAAACGGTGGCCCGCCGCAAACTGCGCCGACTGCAGAGCGCGCTGGCGCCGGTGCTGGGTTCACGGGCGCTGTCACTGCTCTCCGTCGACGGCGGCACCGTGCTGGTGCCGGTCGACGACCCCGATGCCACCGCCCGCATCGACGCCCCGGTATTGACCGCCGACACCCTGGACGTACTGTCCGCGGCGGCCTCGGTGCCGCTGACCGCGACCGTCGTCGCCGGTCCCACCGCACGCATCCCGGAGCTGGCCGCCCAGGCTCATGAACTGCTGGAACTGGTACGCGCACTGGGCCGCCCGCCGGGGCTGTACGAGATCGCCGACGTCGCGGTGGAGTACCAGCTGACCCGGCCCGGGCCGGCGCGTGCGCATCTGGCCGCGGTGCTCGGTCCGTTGCGGCCGCATCCGGATCTGCTGGAAACCCTTCGCGCCTATGTGGATTCGGGTCTGGATCGCAAATCGACCGCGGTGCGGCTGGCGATCCACCCGAACAGCGTCGCGCACCGGGTGCGGCGCATCGAGCGACTGACCGGAATCGAGCTGGCCCGCCCGGATGGTCTGGCGCGGGCGAGCCTGGCGTTGCTGGCCTTCGACCTCGCAACCGATTCGCGCGCCGAGGAGTATGCGTGAGCCTCGCCGTGACCGATCGCGATCTGCTCCGCGAGTTGGAACCCGTCGCCGAACGCTGCCTCGCGGATCATCTGCGCAAGGCACGTGCCTGGCATCCGCACGACTACGTGCCCTGGGGTGAGGGCCGCAATTTCGCGGCACTGGGCGGAAACGATTGGGAGCCGCGACAATCGGCGTTGCCGGAGGTGGCGCGGGTGGCGTTGGTCACCAATCTGCTCGCCGAGGACGATCTGCCCTCCTGCCATCGCGCGATCACCGAGATGGTCGGCGGCGACGGGCCCTGGGGAACGTGGGTGGGATGCTGGACCGCGGAGGAGAACCGCCACGCGATTGTGATCCGCGACTACCTGGTGGTGACCCGCGCGGTGGATCCCGTTGCGCTGGAACGCGCCCGGATGACTCGGCTGACCAGCGGCGTCGCCGCGCCGGAGGTCCCGCGGTTGCTGCGCGGGTTGGCCTGTGTGACACTGCAGGAGCTGGCCACCCGGATCAGTCACCGCAACACCGGCATCGCCTGTGGTGAACCGATCGCCGACCGGATGCTGTCGCGCATCGCCACCGACGAGAACCTGCATATGATCTTCTATCGCAATATCTCCCGGGCCGCCCTCGAGCTGGCTCCGGACGCGATGATGCGTGCGATCACCGAGGCGGTCACCGGTTTCCGCCTGCCCGGGTCGGCAGGGCCCGGCTTCCGGCGGCACGCGCTGCTGCTGGCCGCCCACGGCATCTACGATCCGCCGCAGCATCTGGAGACGGTGCTGCGTCCGGTGTTGCGCAACTGGCATGTGTTCGAGCGCACCGATCTGACCGGTACGGGGGAGCGGGCCCGCGACGAACTGGCCGCCTATCTGACCGCTCTGGAGAAGACGGCCGTCCGCTTCCGGGAACGGCGGGAACGAGCGCGCGCCCGGGAGACGGCGTTCGCGGACGGTCCGGCGGTGGTGCAGCGGTGATCACTCGTGCGGCGCTGAGCGCTGCCTTGGCCGTGGCCGCCGGCGCGATGGCGGCGGCTCCGGTGTGCGCCGATCCGGCAGCGCCCCCGCCTCTGGCCCCGCCGGCGATCGATCCCGCCGTGACGCGAACGGAATTGGTGCGCACCGAAACTCGCGGGCCGGGCTGGGATCGGCTGTACGTCGCCTCCGCCGCGATGCATCGAGTGGTGCCCATCGATGTGCTGCACGGCGCCGGGAGCGAACCCCGGCCCACCCTCTATCTTCTCGACGGTGTGGAGGGTGCGGCGACCTCGGGCTGGCTCACCGACGGCGACGCCGCGCGCTTCTTCGCCGGCAAGCCGGTCGACGTGGTGCTGCCCGGTGACGGCGTGGGCAGTATGTACGCCGATTGGGACCATTACGACCAGAACCTGGGCCTCAACCGCTGGGAGACCTTCCTCGTCGACGAATTGCCGCCGATCGTGGAGAAATATCTGCATGCCGACGGGCGCCGGGCCATCGCGGGAGTGTCGATGGGAGCGCAGGCGGCGATGATGCTGGCACAGCGCCACCCCGGCTTCTATCGCGCGGTGGCGGGCATCAGCGGCTGTTATTCCACCGCGGACGAGGTCGGCCAGGCCGTCACTCGCATTACCGTGGCCTCGCGTGGCGGCAACCCCGAAAACCTCTGGGGCCCAACGAATTCGCCGGAGTGGGCGGCCCACGACAGTTATCTGGGCGCCGATACCCTGCGCGGCACCCCGATCTATCTGTCGGCGGCCACGGGCCTGCCGAGCCCACCGGATCTGACCGCGATCGCCACCGCGCACGACGTCGCCGGTGCGCTGCGGTCCGCGGGTGGTGGCGTGGCGCTGGAGGCGGGGGCGCGCACGTGCACCGAGCGCTTCGCCGCGCGGCTCGCTCAGCTGAACATCCCGGCCACCGTGCGCTACATCCCCGCGGGGACGCATTCGTGGCCCGATTTCACCGCCGCCTTGCCGTCGGCGTGGGATGCGCTGGCCGTCGGGCTCGGGATAGCGCGGACCTGGGGTCCGCGCTGAGACGACCGGCGACTCCGGTTTCACTGTCGGGGCCCGAACACCTCCAGTACCACCGGCGGCAGATCCTGCGGGCTGACCGTGCCGACCACCGGCACGCCCGCATCGACGAAATCGGCTACGGCGCGGGGCATGTGGTCGGCCGAGGTGACGACCACCGCATCGCCGGCGCCCAGCGCGTGCATCATTTCCGCGGAGTTGGTGGCGTTTTCGACGGTATCGCCGGCACGTGATTCGATGTGGATCCGGTCGGGGGCCGTGCCGTGGGCGACGAGCCAGCGGGCCATGGCGTCGGCTTCGGTGGTGCCGCCCTGCGGATTTCCGCCGGTGACGATGATCGGCGAGGCCGGCGACACCATCGCCTGCACGAGCGCCGCCTCCAGCCGGGCGACGAGTTCGGGGCGCATGGTCCCGTCGGGCATCAGCCCGTAACCGAGCACCACGATCGCGGTGGTCGGCCCGTGCGGGGCGGGCAGCGGCGGCAGCGGATCGCCGACGGCGCGCAGCTGTTCGATGACGCCGGCCGCATCGGTGAGCGGATCGGCCGCGGCGGCGGGAAGCGCGACCGCGGTGAGAGCGCCGACGGCCAGCGCGGCGGCGGCGAGCAAGCGAAAACCGGTGGGTCGCACAGTGATACGAATGCCGGGCATCAGGACTCCAGACGACGTGGGGCCGTGCCACGTGCTCACGTGGACCGGACCGGACGGACAACTCCCAGTGAGAATCCGATATCTGTTCGTGATTGCGTCGTAATTGGTTGTATCGCTGGATATTTCACGGCACATTCGGGATTACTGCTGTGACTGCGCCGATTCGGGAAAAGCTCCGGCGTCGCCGGACAATTCGCCCGGCTGTGCAACTTCACTGCGGTCCGTTCGGCGTCTCGTGAGATTCCGAAGAGACTGCCTTTGTCCGTATCGGCGGCTCGTCAGCGACTTTAGCGTCTGAGTTCGGTTTCGGCCGCGCGGCTCGCGGTCGCGCATCGCAACAAAGAACGCCGATGTTCTGACGAAAGGTTCACCCATGAGACCAAACACCCGCCGCAGGTCGCTGAGCGCCGCGGTCGTCGTGGGGGTTTCGCTGTTGATGATGGGCTTCGCGGGGGTCGGCGCCGACGCCGAGCCGGCGGGGGCGTCGAACGATCAGCAGCAGGAGCAGCAACTGGTCGACTTCATCGACCAGGGACTGAAGAATCCCGCCGCCCACCCGATCGCCGACACCGGTAGCGCCGGCACCGGTTCGGCCTGCACCTCGGGCAGTGGCGCGGGCTCGGGCAACGGCTCCGGCGACTGCTACGGCGGCTCCGGGTCCAGCTCGGGATCATCGGGTGGAACCTCCAGCGACACCATCGGCTACGGCCCGGCACAGAGCTCGTTCCTGGCCGCCTTCGGCTACGGCCTGCTGCATCCGGATGTGGCCCCGCCGGGAACCAACGACTGGAACTGCAAGCCGACCGCGGCGCATCCGGAGCCGGTGGTGCTGGTGCACGGGACATGGGAGAACGCCTACGACAACTTCTCCTTCGTCAGTCAGCCCATCAAGGACGCCGGCTACTGCGTATTCACCTTCAATTACGGCAAATCCAATCTCATTCAGGGCGGCGGTCTCGGATCGGTGCTGCCGGGCGCCAACGGCACCGGTTTGATTCAGGATTCGTCGAAGCAGTTGGCGCAGTTCGTGGATCGGGTGCTGGCGGCGACCGGGTCGCAGAAGGTGAATCTGGTCGGCCATTCTCAAGGTGGCGCGATGTCGCGGTGGTATCTGAAGTTCGACGGTGGTGCGGCGAAGGTGCATCACATGATGACCTTCGGCGCCACCAACCACGGCACGACCCTCGACGGTATCGGTGCGCTGGGCCGGGCCATCAACAACTTCGGCATCGACGTGCTCGGACTGGTCGAGATCTTCGTGGGCCACTCCGGTATCCAGCAGACGGTCGGTTCGGATTTCGTCAATCAGCTCAACGCCGGTGGCGACACCATGCCCGGTGTGGACTACACGGTGGTCGGCACCCGCTACGACGAGGTCACCACGCCGTACGACCTGACCTTCCTGCAGCCCGGGCCCGGTGCGACGGTCGAGAACGTCACCTTGCAGGACGGATGCGAGCAGGATCTGTCGGATCACCTGACGATGATGTACTCGCCGCGGGTGTTGTCGATCATCCTCAACACCCTCGATCCGGCCCAGACTCCGGCGCTGACCTGCAGCTTCAACCCGTGGCTGCTGGGCGGCGGCGGCAAGCTCTGAGTCGTGGCGACCTGCCCGCCGGAACGCGAAAACCCTGAATTCCCATCGTGTTCCGGCGGGCCGCACGCCGCCGTGGGGTCCGGCGCGGATCGAGGACACGCCGGCCTCGTATCCGCGCTCAGGAGTGCACACACCCACGGTGGTGCGCCCGCCGGGCGATGCCCTCACACCGCATCGCCCGGCGGGCCTTTTCGTCTCGGCCCGCCGCTGCGGCGATCCGTTACTTCACGAAGGAGTTCTCATGTTCGGAAAGATGTTGCGCGGCAGCATCATTCCCGTCGTTCTGGTGCTCGCGGGCGCGGTGCTGGGGGCCGCGCCCGCCGGTGCGCGACCCGAACCGGTCGCCGCGGACGGGTCGGCGGTCACCGGCAGCTGGCGGCTCGATCCGCGCACCGAGCAGTTGCGGGTGCATTCGGCGGCGATGAACACCGACATCATGGTGAAGGTGCAATTGCCCGCCGACGACCAGGCGCCCGCGCCGGTGCTGTATCTGCTCAACGGCGGTGGGGGAGGCCAGGATTCGGCCACGTGGGAGCGCAACACCGATGTCGCGGGCTTCCTGTCGGCGAAGCAGACCTACGTCGTGCAGCCGGTCGGGGGCCGCTGGAGCTACTACACCGATTGGCGCGCGCCGGATCCGAAACTCGGTGTGTACAAATGGAAGACGTTTCTCACCGCGGAACTGCCGCCGCTGATCGACGGGCGCTATCGCACCACCGGCGCCAACGCGCTGGCCGGGTTGTCGACCTCGGGAACCTCGGTGTTGCAGTTGCCGATCGCCGCTCCGGGGCTGTATCGGTCGGTGGCCGCGTATTCCGGATGTGCGCAGATCAGTGATCCGATCGGCCGGGAATTCGTCAAGATGGCGGTACAGACCTGGGGCGGCGGCGATGTGGAGAACATGTACGGCCCCGACGACGATCCGATGTGGGCGGCCAACGACCCGTACGTGCACGCCGACGGGCTGCGGGGACTGAATCTGTTCATCTCCACCGGAACCGGTGTGCCCGGTATGTACGACGTGTACGGCGGCGACCACATGCAGCCCGGTCCGCGCGGATATCTGGATCAGCTCGTGATCGGCGGGGTGATCGAGGCCGCGGTGAACTGGTGTACGCACAATATGTCGACTCGTCTGGGGGAGTTGGGTATTCCGGCGACCTTCGACTTCGAACCCACGGGCACACACTCGTGGGGCTACTGGCAGGACGCGCTGAAACGCTCCTGGCCGGTACTCGCCGCGGGTCTCGGCATCGCGCCGTGAACCGGCCGGTCACGCCGTGACGGTGGCGTGCTGCGAGCGGGGCGGTTCGGGTGCGGCGGGTCACATCGGCCGGTACGGTGGCCCGGCAGTCGTAGACTGTGCACGAACGATACGACGATGGGACGGTCGCAACGAATGATTCGGGCAGGTGAGCAGGTGACCGGCGGGGTCCTGCGGTGACGGCGGCGGCCACGCAGACCGCCTCCGGACCGGGCGCGGGGGCGACTCCGCCGCAGCCGGTACCGGCGCTGGAGAAATTCGGATTCGCGGAGTTCCGGCGTACCGCCGCGATCGGCACGACGATCGGCAGCCGGGTGACGCGCCGGGTCCTGCGTGAGGGTCTGCGCCCGGCCAAGCGCCGACGGGCGATGGCCGACGGCACGGTCGACGGTTTCGAGGCGCTGGGCCCGATGTTCGTCAAACTCGGCCAGCTCATCGCCTCGTCGCCGGCCTCGTTTCCGGACGAGCTCGCCGACGCGTGCCTGCGCTGCCTCGACGACGTGCCGCCGTTTCCCGCCACCGACGCCCGCGCGGTGATCGAGGCCGATCTCGGCGCTCCGATCGACCGGCTGTTCCGGGAATTCGACGACGAACCGCTCTCGGCCGCCTCGGTGGCTCAGGTGCACGCCTGCGTGCTCGCCGACGGCCGCCCGGCGGTGCTGAAGGTGCAGCGCCCCGACATCGCCCGCCGCATGATCGTCGATCTGCGCGCCGCGTACCGGCTGGCCGGTGCGCTGACCAAACGCTCGGAGAACGCACGCATCGCCAATGCCGAAGGCGTGGTGCGCGACCTGTACGACACGACCGTCGCCGAGCTGGACTTCCGCAACGAGGCCCGCAATCAGGCGCAGGCGAGGGCCGATCTGGCCGCCTTCGGCGACAACACCGGTGTGGTCGTGCCCGAGGTGTACTGGGAGTACTGCGGTCCGCGCGTGCTGTGCATGGAGCGGATGAGCGGCATGCCGCTCGACCGCTTCGACGACATCCGCGCCGCCCATCCCGACCCCGAGCTGCTGATCCGCCGTCTGGTCAAGGCTTGGGTGGAAAGTGTTGTGGTGCACGGCCTTTTCCACGGCGACGTGCACGCCGGAAACCTCTGGCTGCTCGACGACGGCCGCGCCGCCATGCTCGACTTCGGCATCGTCGGCACCATGACGCCGCAGTGGCGCGCCTTCGTGCGCGCGCTGTTCCACGCCAGCGCCATCGACGGTGACTTCCGACCGGTCGCGCGGGCACTGCGGGAACTGGATCTGCTCGACGGCGACGACGGTGACGACGCCACCATCGGCCGGCAGCTGGCGACCGCGCTGGCGCCGGTGCTGTCGGACAAGCTGGCGAAACTGGATATGGGCAAGGTCGCGGCCCGGCTGGTGGAATTCGGCAAACGCCGGGGCGCCTCGGGCCCGCAGCAGTTGCTGCTGATGGGCAAACAGCTCGGCTACTTCGAACGCTATGCGGTCGCGCTGGCCCCGGGCTGGCGGCTCGGTCAGGATCTGTACCTGTTCCGCAACATCTTCCCCGAGGAGGTGGCCGCCAAGGTCGCCGCCGACGGCATCGAACTGCCCACCGACTGAGCTCACCGGTCCTTCACGCCCGGCGTTCGCCGAGGAGCAGGGCGACGATGGCCAGCGCGGTGTCGATCCGTGGTCGATCGCCGCCGAGCAGGGGTGCGTAGAGGTGCGCGTCGCAGATGCGGACGATGGCCTCGGCCAGGACGTCGGGGGCCAAGGGCAACGTCAGATTTCCCTGGCGCTGTTCGCTGTCGAGCAGTTCGGCGACCATGCGCGCCGACGTCGATTCGATCCTGCCGGGGAGCAGCGCGAGCCGGATGAACAGCGCCGGTTCGCGACTGGTGAGCGTCCGCAGCGGTTCGGACTCGGCGACCGCGTTCATCACCCGTTCGAGGGTGTCGAGAACGAGGGCCGCACCGGATCCCGTGGCGGTGGTGAAGACCTTGCGGTAGGTGCGTTCGGTGGCTTCGGCCAGCACGGTCGCGATGAGGTCGTCCCGGTTGCCGACGTGCCGGTACAGCGTCGCGCGTCCGATGCCCAGGTCGCGGGCGAGCACCGACATGTCGAGTTGTTCGCCTGCCAGGTACAGCTTCGTCGCCGCGTCGACGGCGCGACGCCCCTCGGAAGTAGCGATCATGTCGTCCATCTCCTCATACCGCGGCAGGCCGTGCCGGCTCGGCGGCCGTATCGAGCTGGTTGACGAATCCTCGACTCTGAGACACACTTGCGCAGTGTCTCACACAGGATGGCGTGGATCACATTGTTCCGGTGGTCTTCATGGCTGTCCTGCTCGTCGCCGATACCCCCGAGGAATTCGATGTCTACCGTTGAAACCGTCCGTGGACCCCTCGACACCGCCGCCCTGGGCAAGGTGCTGATGCACGAGCACGTTTTCGTGCTCGGCGAGGAGATGCGGCAGAACTATCCCGAATATCCGAATCAGTGGGATGAGGACGCGCGGGTCGCGGATGCGGTCGCGAAGTTGCGTGCATGCGCCGCGCGCGGGATCGACACGATCGTCGATCCGACGGTGATCGGGCTCGGTCGCTACATTCCGCGGATCCAGCGGATCAATGAGCAGGTCGACATCAATATCGTCGTGGCGACCGGTCTCTACACCTACAACGAGGTGCCGTTCCAGTTCCACTACACCGGCCCGGGCCTGCTGTTCGACGTCGACGAGCCGTTGGTCGAGCTGTTCGTCAAGGACATCCGCGAAGGGATCGCCGGAACCGGCGTGAAGGCCGCATTCCTGAAATGCGCGATCGAGGAACAGGGCCTGACGCCCGGAGTCGAGCGGGTGATGCGCGCGGTCGGCCAGGCCCACGTGGAGACCGGGGCGCCGATCACGGTGCACACGAACGTCCACAACCAGTCCGGCCTGATCGCGCAGAAGGTGCTCGCGGAGGAGGGGGTGGATCTCGGCAAGGTCGTCATCGGGCACTCGGGCGACAGCACCGATCTGGATTATCTGTGCGCACTCGCCGACGCCGGCTCCTATCTCGGCATGGACCGATTCGGACTCGACGTCTTGCTGCCGTTCGAGCAGCGAGTCGACACCGTGGTGCGACTGGTCGAGCGGGGGTACGCCGAGAAGATGGTCCTCGCCCACGACGCGGCGTGTTTCATCGACTGGTTCTCCGAGGAGGGCAAGGCCGCCGCCGTGCCGAACTGGAACTTCACCCATATCAGCGACGACGTGCTGCCGGCGCTGCGGGCGCGCGGCGTCACCGACGAGCAGATCGACACCATGCTCGTCCACAACCCGCGCCGCTATTTCGGTGCCTGAGCTCTGCACGGGCCGTGATGTGTTGCGCGCCCGGCGAAGTGCGAACGCGGCCGATCGAGGAGATGCACTGATGACAACCGAACCCGCGGTGATCGAGATTTCGCGCCGCGACAATCCCTTTCCGCGCACCGGCATCGCCGAACGTGACGGTGTCGCGCACTACACCGGCCTCCCGGCGACACTGCTGGATATGCTGCGCGCCCAGGTGGAGACGCGGCCCGAGAGTGAAGCGGTCGTCGAACTCGGAGCGGATCGCCTGACCTATCGGCAGTTGTGGGAGCGTGCCGCTCGGGTCGCCGGCGGTCTGCGTGCGGCCGGATTGGAACGCGGAGACCGTGTCGCGGTGCGGTATCCGGCCGGGGTCGACTGGGTGCTCGCCTTCTGGGGCACGGTGATGGCGGGCGGAATCGCCGTCGCGGTCAACATCCGCTCGGCCGGGCCGGAGGTCGAGTTCGTGCTGGCGGATTCGGGCGCACGGATCGACCTCGCTCCCGGCGTACCGCTTCCCGACGGCGAACCGGTTGTGACGCAGGATCTTTCGGCTTCCGACAGCGCGGCGATCTTTTACACCTCGGGCACCACGGGCCATCCCAAGGGTGTGCCCACCACGCACGAGGCGTTCGTGACCAATGCCGAGAACATGGTGCGCTGCATCGGACTGCCCCGCGATATCGGCGAGGGTATGCGGACGCTGATCTCTGTGCCGCTGTTCCACGTGACCGGCTGCAACTCCCAGCTGCTGACCGCCGTCCATCTTGGTGGGACCGCGGTGATCATGCCGGCGCTCGGTGTTCCAGAGCTGATCGCCGCGCTGTCGACGGAGCGGATTTCGTTCCTGGTGACGGTGCCGGCGGTCTATGCGCTGATGTTGCGGCACCCCGACTTCGCCGGCGCGGACACCGCCACCGTGCGCTGGGTGGGCTACGGCGGCGCGCCGATCGCACCGTCGCTGGTGCTGTCGTTGAAAGACGCGTTCCCCAACGCTCAGGTCTTCAACGGATACGGCATGACCGAGACCGCGTCCCTGATGACGGTGCTGCCCGACGGCGACGCCGTCGACCACGCCGATTCGGTCGGCTACGCGGTGCCCTCCGTCCAACTCGGCATCGCCCCCCTGGGCGAGGAGCCCGGCGTCGGCGAACTGGTCGTGCGCGGGGCGAATGTCACCGGCTGCTATTGGAATCGGCCCGAGGCCGACGCCGTCACCATCATCGACGGCTGGCTGCACACCGGTGACGTGGTCCGCGTCGACGACGCGGGGCGGGTGCACATCGTCGACAGGATCAAGGACATCATCAACCGTGGCGGGGAGAACGTCTCCAGCGTCGAGGTCGAAGCGGTCCTGCTCGCGGCGCCGGGTGTCACCGACGCCGCCGTACTCGCCGTGCCGGACGCGGTCATGGGGGAGAAGGTCGGCGCCGTGGTGGTCCCCGATCCGGGCGGGCTCGACATCCCCGCTCTGATCGAGCACTGCCGGCAACGGCTGGCCGACTTCAAAGTGCCGCAGTATGTGACCGTGGTGGGCGAGCCGTTGCCGCGCAACGCCGGCGGCAAACTGCTCAAGGCCGCGTTGCGGGAGCGGACGACGTGGGGCGACCCGCTGCGGTGAGAACGGCGACGCCGCCCGGCGATGCCGGTGGCCGGCAGTTTCGGGCCGGTGTGGCGGGGGTACTGCCGCCTCATGGGTTTCGAATCGGCGAATGTCGTGGACTTTCCGCAGGCCGAGGTCTTCGAATGGTTCACCCGGCCCGGTGCGCTGACCAGGCTGGCGCCGCCGTGGCAACCGGTGCGGGTGGTCCGCGAGGCGGGATCGCTGAAGGACGGGCGCGCCGAACTGGCGCTGCCCGGCAACCTGCGCTGGGTGGCCCGCCACGACCCGGTCGCCTACGACCCGCCGCACCGTTTCGCCGACGAACTCGTCGCCGAGGGCCCCGCCTCGGCCTTCGCGCACGTGGTGCCGTGGCGCCACACCCACGGCTTCGAGGCCGTCGACGCGGGGCGCACCCGGATCGTCGACGAGGTGGATACGCCCGTGCCCGCCGCGCTGCTGCGGCCCATGTTCGAATATCGTCACCGGCAGCTGGCCGGTGATCTGGCGGCCCACGCCCGGGCCGCCGAGAACGGCCTGCGATCGTCGACCATCGCGATCACCGGCGCCTCGGGACTGGTCGGGACGGCCCTGACCGCATTTCTGCGAACCGGCGGCCATCGCGTGATCCGGCTGGTGCGCGGGACCGCGCGCGAACGCGACGAGCGGCAGTGGGATCCGGCCGCGCCCGCCGCCGATCTGCTGGACGGAGTGGACGCGCTGATCCATCTGGCCGGGGCGCCGATCGCGGGCCGGTTCACCGACGAGCACAAACGCCGCGTGCGCGACAGCCGCGTGGGACCCACGCGCGCGCTCGCGGAGCTGGCCGCGCGAACCGGATTGCCGACCTTCGTCGGGGCCTCCGCGATCGGCTATTACGGTTACGACCTCGGCGATCGCGTGCTCACCGAGGACAGTCCGGCCGGTGACGGATTTCTGGCCGAGGTGGTCTCGGCCTGGGAGGAGGCCGATCGGCCCGCCCGTGAGGCCGGGGTCCGGGTGGTGCGGGTGCGGACCGGGCTGGTGCAGTCGCCGGCCGGCGGGCTGCTGCGCTTGTTGCGGCCGTTGTTCAGTGCCGGATTGGGCGGGCCCATCGCCGGTGGGCGGCAATGGATGTCGTGGATCGGCATCGACGACATGATCGACATCTACCACCGCACGCTGTGGGATACCGCGCTGTCGGGTCCGGTGAACGCGGTGGCACCGCATCCGGTCCGCAACGCCGAATACACCCGCACGCTGGCCCGCGTCGTCCACCGGCCCGCGATTCTGCCGGTGCCGCAGGTCGGTCCGGCGCTGCTGCTGGGCGGGCAGGGCGCGCGGGAGCTGGCCGCGGCGAGTCAGCGGGTGGAGCCGGCCCGGCTGCTGGCCACGGGCCATCACTTCCGCACCGACCGTCTCGAACCGGCGCTGCGGCATGTGCTGGGTCGGCTCGAGGCGCCGGGGGAGTAGACCGCCTCATCCCACCCACAGCAGTCCGATGACGGCCGCGCAGCCGAACACCAGCCACGCCGCGTAGTCGCCCAGATGCCCGCTGTGCAATCGGTGCAGTCCCTGCCGCACCGCCATCACCGCGGATGATCGAGAAGTATTGTCGCCCAGTCTGTTTCGCCGGTGGATGCCGAGCAGGGCGAGCGTCACCGCGGCCCCGGCGGACACCAGGCCGAGGATCGTTCCGTGCAGCGTCCAGCTCAGGTCCGGCGCGGACTGCGCCGAGACGACTCCCGACAACGCCCGGTCTCGATAGCCGATCCGATCGCAGAATTGCGCGGCCGCCGCGGCCACTTCACGGCCGAATCGTCCCGGAAGTCCGCTCAGCACACCGGCACTCAACAGCGCGAACACCGCCGCGAGCATCGTCGCCGGAATGCGGCCGGGCGGGGTGTCGGCATCGGGAGTCTCGTGCGCACCGGTGGTTTCGTCCGCCTCCGACGCCGGCCGGGGTGGACGGCCGACGCCGAAGAATACGCGCAACCCCACCCGCAGCACCGCGGCGCCGGTCAGCGCCGACACCGCGACCACGAGCACGGTCAGCGGTACCGAATGCGCGGACTCCTCCAGCAGCGATTTACCGAAACCGGTGCCCGACAGCGGAATTCCGATCAGCATGAGTCCGCCCAGCAGGAACGCCGCACCCACCACCCGGTGTCGCCGGGCGCGACCGTACAGCCGCACCTCGTCGAGAGATCGATACCGCGACAACAGAATTCCCGCCATGAGGAACAGCGCGCCCTTCACCGCGGCGTGCCCGGCCAGATACACCGCCGCGGCCGCCACGCCCTCCGGAGTCAATGCGGCCAGGCCGAGCAGGAACAGTCCGATGTGCGCGATGGTCGAATAGGCGAGCAGTCGCTTGATATGGCGCTGCAGGACACACATCACGGTGCCCAGCAGCGCGGTGCACACGGCCAGCACCAGCATCATCCGATGGACGCCCGCGGCCGGCAGCACGGTGTCGAACACTGCCCAATAGACCCGCGCCACACCGTAGATCCCCAGCGGCGCCATCGCGCCCGAGAACAGGACGCACACCGGAGTGGGGGCGACCGCGTGCGCGTCGGCCAGCCAGAAATGAAACGGCACCGCCGCCGCTTTCACCAGCCAGCCCGTCGCGATCAGCCCGAATGCGATGAGCACCAGCGCATCCGGCGTGCGCTGCGACAGCGCCAGGCTCAACTGCGGCAGACCCAGCTGACCGGTTCGCGCGTAGAGCAGTCCGATGCCGAACAGGCACAGATAGGCGCCCAGCGAATTGACGACCGCGAAGTTCAAGCCGCCCTGCACGGCTTCGGGCTCCTCGATCTCTAGACCGGTCAGGGCGTACGCGGCCACGCTCATCAGCTCGAAGAAGACGAACATGTCGAACAGGTCGCCGGTGAGGGCGTAGCCCGCCATGCCCGCGGTGAACAGCAACAGCAGAGCCGGATAGTGCGCGCGCACGGTGTCGAAATAGCGCCAGCCGAACAGCAGCGCCGTGGTCGCGAGCACGGCGATCAGCAGCACCATGGCCGCGCCCAGCCGGTCGGCGATCAGCACGATGCCCACCGCGAACCGCGGCCCGGGGTGCCAGCCGCCGACCCAGGTCACCACCGCGCCCGACCCCGTCGCGGCCAGCAGCCACCCGGCCAGGATCGCGGTGGCCAATGCGGTGAGCAGCGCCAGGGCGTCGACAGGGCGACGGGGTGCGATCCGCCCGAGGAGCAGCAGTACGCAGGCGCCGGCGATCGGCACCGTGACGATCAACGGCGGCAGCGCGCTCGCGGAACCGCCCATCAGCCGCGCAGGGCGTGCAGCTCATCGGGCACCACCGTGCCGTGCCGCTTGGCCACCTGGATCACCAGCGCCAGCAGCAGCGCGCTCACCGTCGCCGAGACCACGATGTCGGTCAGGGCCATGGCCTGCACCACCGGGTCCACCACCGGCGAACCGGGCGGATTGGCCTGCCCGAAAATGGGTGCGGTCGCCCCCTTCCGATATCCGACGGCCAGCAGCAGCACGTACGTACTCGACTGGGTCACCGATACGCACACCACGGTGTGGACCAGATGGCGGCTGCGGACGACGCCGAACAGTCCCATCAGCAGGATCCACACCGCGACCAGATACGGGAATACGCTCATCTCGCCCCTTCGTCGGCGCCCAGATACTCGTCGAGGAACTGGGCGAGCAGTACGACGATGCCGCTGCCCACCGCGATGCCGACCGCGCAGCTGAACAGCGCGACGGTGCCCGCGGAGAACAGATGTCCGCTCGTGCCCTTCGGCAGGAAGTTGGACAGGAATCCGGTGCCGGCCGCCAGCCCGGCGGCGCCGAGTGCGAGGACCGCGCCCATGCCGACCGCTTCCCCCGTCTCGTACCAGACCAGCGGCCGGACCCGCCGCAGTGCGCGATAGTCGCCGGCCACATATAAGAGGTGCAGGCCGGTGGCCAGCACCACCCCGCCCTGAAAGCCGCCGCCGGGGGTCAGGTGGCCGTGCACGACGACGTCGGCGCCGATCAGCAAGGTCACCGGCAGCAGGACATAGCCGGCCAGGCGGGTGGCGGCCAGCAGCGGTGGACGCGACGACGGGTCGATCGCCGGACGCGGTGGCCGGGGCTGGGAGGTGCGGCGCAGCAGTGTGGCAGCCCCGACCACGGCCGCCACCAGGATGGCTTCCTCGCCGAGGGTGTCGAACCCGCGCTGATCGAAGTTGATGGAGGACACCACATTCGGGCTGTTGCGGTGCAGCGCCTCGGTCACCGCGGCATCGCGGTAGGGGTGGAAGTCGTTGCCGAAATCCGGAATTCGCAGTATCGCGACGATCAGCGCGACACCCAATCCGAGGGCTCCGGCGGCGACCACCACGAGGCGCGCCCGGGTGCTCACGAGCGTCTCCGCCGGCGCACCGACCGCACGGCCAGCAACACCATCAGTGGCACCACCGCGGTGCCGACCGCGATCTGCGACAGTGCGACGTCGGGTGCGCCGAGCAGCAGGAACAGTGGCGACAACAGCGCCCCGTAGACGCCCAGCGTCACCGCCTGGCGCTGCGGGTTCTCGGTGCAGACCACGACGGTGGCCGCTACCGCCACCAGGACCAGTGCGAGGATGATCAGTACGTCCATCACGATTTCCGTTCGCCCAGAACGACATTCAGCTTGCCGATCGCCGCCGACGACACCGGCGCGGTGACCCATAGCAGTGCCGCGGTGAGGGCGACGATCGCGGTGGTGAGACCGGGGCCGTAGTCCAGCAGGACCGCCAGTGTCAGCAGCGGCCCGGTCACCGACGCGAGCATGCCGGGATAGTGCAGCCGCGCGTACACCCCGCGCGGTCGCAGCGCCGACCAGGAGGCCGCCACCGCCACCACGACCGCCGCGCCGAGTACGACGCCGGCCGCGATCGTGGCGGCATCAGTCATCGCCGGCCCCGGTCAACCGGGTGAACACCAGGGTTCCGGCGAAGGCGAGCAATGCCAGCACCGTCGCCACGATCAGATAGTCGGGGCGGCGAACGGCGAGGCTGATCGTGATCAGCGCCAGCACCGCGACTGTTCCGACCATTTGCATTCCGACCAGCCGGTGGGCCGCGATACCGCGCGCGGACAACCAGATTCCCGGCGGCAGGGCGCCCGCCAGCAGGGCGATCGAGGCGATGGTCCACATCAGCGTCGCCGGTCCGGGTCGCGGACCGCGCGTTGCAGCGCGGACTCGGGCAGCGGCAGGGTGTGCAGCCTGATCCGGGAATGTTCGGGATCGGAGTAGACCACCAGGGAACCGGGTGTCGCCGAGAGCAGAATCGTCGCGGCCGCTTCCCGTCCGTCTCGCTGTGCGGTCGAACCGGTTGCGGGCAAGGGTAATTCGATGAACCGCCCGGCCGGACGCCGACCGCGCGCCACCAGCGCGAGTGCTCCGGCGCCGTCTCGAACCACGGTGAGGGCGGTGCGCGCCACCCACCGCGGCAACCGGGCCGGGGGCCGCCAACTCCCGCCGACCGCACGTCGCGCCGCGCACGCGGCCACCGCGCACGGCAGCGCCGGCACCGCGGCGGCGATCAACTCCTCCCACGCCGCGACCGTCACCGTGGCTTGCCAGATGAGCACACAGATCAGCCACCAGGCCGCCGCTTCCGCCACGACACCGCCGCGCCGCATCCGCACCTCCTCCTCAGGGCCGCACCGGAACGGCGCATACCCGCTCGGCCTGCGGGTACCCGGCGATGCCGCCGTCAATCGCGGACCGCCGCCTGCCCGGTCCCCCTCCGACGTTTGGTTCCCCGGATGGCAGGGTATCGGCGACGACGAGCGGAAAATGCGGAGACGCGCCTGCGGGGCGGAAGGAGAGGACGTGTCCTTGAGCGAGTGGATTTCGCCGTCGGCGGACCCGGCGCCTGCGGGTTCGGTCGTCGGCGTGCGAGTACTCGCCCAAGCGCGCCAGTTGCTCATGCTGCGCGCTCTGGCCGAAACGGTCGCTTTGATGGCCGAATTCGCACTCGACGAGGTGACCGATATACGGGTGGCGCTGGACGAGATCGCCACCGCGCTGATCGAACGCGCCGTGCCCGGATCGTCGATCGAATGCGATTTCGGCTACGACGGTGACCGGATGTCGGTGGCGGTGACCGCGGTAGCGGTCACGCCGGAGGCGCTGCACCGGGACGGACTGGGCTGGCATGTGCTCACCTCCATCACCGACTCGCTAGAGGCCACCACGGCACCCTTCGATTCGGCGGTGGCCGGTTATCCGGTGACGGTGGAATTCCGGCGGTTGCGCCGGCACGGCAGCACCGCCTGAGTATCACCGCACGGGGCACGGCGAGGGTCCGGCAATCGTATTGCCGGACCCTCGAGTTGCGCGCCGGCCGTCGAATTTCAGCTCGCCGGAGTCAATTCCCGCAGGGGGGCATCGAGTTCGCTGCGATAGAAGTCGATGAATCCTTCCGGATCGGGTCCGGCGTTCTGCATCACCAGATGATCGAATCCGGCATCCACATATTGCTGCGCGACTTCCAGATAGCGTTTCGGATCGGAACCGCACGCGAATTGTTCGAGAATATCGTCGCGCCGCACGGTGGTGGTCGCCGCGGCGAAATTCACCGGATTCGGCAACTCGCTCATCACCTTCCATCCCGTGAGTGCCCAGCGGGTGGTGTCCAATGCGGCCTGCGCCGCGGTCTGTTCGTCGGGGGCCCAGGCCATTCCGACCTCGGCGTAGCCGCCGCCGCGCCCGCCGGCGCCGCGATAGGTGTCGACGATCTGCGCTTCGGGGTCGGTCGCGAACAGCCCGTCGCCGAGTTCGGCGGCGAGGCGGGCGGCGTCGGGGCCACCGGCGGCGACGATGATGTCGGGCAGCCGCTCGGGCAGGTCGAACACCCGCGCGTCCGAAATCGACAGGTACTCACCGCGATACGTGTGATACCCGCCGCGCCAGAGCAGCCGGATGATCTCGAGGGCCTCGCGCAACATGCGCTGGCGGATATCGATCGGCGGGAACTCCCGGCCCACCACGTGTTCGTTGAGCCGCTCACCGGAGCCGACCCCGAGATCGAAGCGTCCGTCCGACACCAGCGCCAAGGTGGCCGCGGCCTGCGCCACGATCGCCGGGTGATACCGGATGGTGGGGCAGGTGACGCCGGTGACCAGGCGGATGCGTTCGGTGCGTTCGGCGATGGCGCCGAAGACCGTCCAGGTGAAGGGGGAGTGGCCCTGATTGTCGAGCCACGGATGATAGTGATCGCTCATTTCCACGAAGTCGAATCCGGCCGCCTCACCACGAATCGCCTGTCGGATCAGTTCGCGCGGCCCATAGGATTCCGACGCCAGTTTGTAACCGATCTGCATTGCGGGGGCTCCTCACATGCGTGGGACAGTCGAGTCTCGGCTACCCAGCGTCGCGGCCGGCAACCGTACGCAGACGGGCTATACAGACCGCTTCGTCTTTGTTAGAAATGTGACAGCGGGATTTGCCTCGAAAAAGCGGGGCACTGCACATGTCGATTTCGCCTGGGAGATCGCACATGAAGACGAACGCCACATTCCGAATCGGTCATCACCGTTCCCTTCCCGTCCCGGGTCGCCCCGAGGCCCGGCTCAGTGCGATCATGCGCACCCACGGAGCCGCGGTCGTCCTGTCGGTGCGAGGCGAGGCCGATGCGTGCACTCTCGATGATTGGCGCCGCCTCGTACACCAGGGTGCGGCGCTCGCGGCAGCCCACGGCGGGCCGCTCGTCGTGGATACCGGCGGGCTCGGCTTCCTGGGTTGGCGCGCACTGGTCGTATTGGCCGAGGAGGCCGCCGACCAGCGTCGACGTGGTGTCGCGATCTGCCTGGTCAGCCGCACGCCGACGATCGCGCGGATGGCGGCGGTCGACCCGTTGACCGCCGAATTGCCCATCCATTCCACCGTGGTCGGCGCCTTGCACAGCCTGCCCGCCCCGCCCGCCGCCGCGAAGTGAGCCGACACAATCGTTGTCGGACTCGCAAGATCGTCGTAGCGTCGCTGGGGTGAGTGTTCCTCAGCATCTGCCCGCCACCGCGGGCGAACTGCGCGCCGCCGGTTATCAGCCGCGCGGGGTGAAATCCGAAATCCGCGAGAATCTTCTCGCCGCACTGCGATCCGGGACCGATCCGTGGCCCGGCATCGTCGGCTTCGACCGCACCGTCGTCCCGCAACTGGAACGGGCGCTGCTCGCCGGCCACGACGTGGTCCTGCTCGGCGAGCGCGGCCAGGGCAAGACCCGGCTGCTGCGCACCCTGGTGGGGTTGCTCGACGAATGGACGCCGGTGATCGACGGCGCCGAACTCGGCGAACATCCGCTGGCGCCGATCAGCCCGGCGGGCCGGCGGCTCGCGGCCGAACTGGGCGACGACCTGCCGGTGGCGTGGCGTCACCGCAGCGAACGCTACGCCGAGAAGCTCGCCACACCCGACACCTCGGTCGGCGACCTGATCGGCGATGTCGACCCGGTGAAGGTGGCCGAGGGCCGCAGTCTGGGCGATCCGGAAACCATCCACTTCGGGCTGGTCCCGCGCGCCCACCGCGGCATCGTCGCCATCAACGAATTGCCCGACCTCGCCGAACGGATCCAGGTCGCGCTGCTGAACGTGATGGAGGAACGCGACATCCAGGTGCGCGGTTACACGCTGCGGCTGCCGCTGGACGTGCTGCTGGTCGCCACCGCCAACCCGGAGGACTACACCAACCGCGGCCGCATCATCACTCCGCTCAAAGACCGCTTCGGCGCCGAGATCCGCACCCACTATCCGCTCGATGTGGAGGCCGAGACCGCGCTGGTGCGCCAGGAGGCCGAGCTGGTCGCCGAGGTCGGCGATCCGCTGCTCGAGGTTCTGGCCCGCTTCGTGCGCCAGCTGCGGGAATCGCCGGCGGTCGATCAGCGTTCCGGTGTCTCGGCGCGCTTCGCGGTGGCGGCTGCCGAGACCGTGGCCGCCGCCGCACTGCGCCGGACCGCGCTGACCGGTGAACATCCCGCCGTCGCCCGCCCGGTGGACCTGGAGTCGGTGCCCGCGGTGCTGCGCGGCAAGGTGGAATTCGAATCCGGCGAGGAGGGCCGCGAAACCGAGCACCTCACCCATCTGCTGCGGCGCGCCTTCGCCGAGACGGCACGCCGGCGGCTGGCCGGGGTGGATCTGCGACCGCTGGCCGAGGCGGTGAGCGCCGGCCATCCGGTCACCACCGGCGAACGGGTGCCGGGCCAGGAGGTGCTCTCGGCGCTGCCCGAGCTGCCGGTGCTGGCGCGGGTGGCCGAGCGGCTCGGCACCCAGTCCACCGATTCGCCGGCGCGTATCGCCGCGGCCGTCGAATTCGCTTTGGAGTCACTGTATTTGAGTCGTCAGCTGGCCAAGGATTCCGACGACGGCACAGCGACCTACGGCTCATGACGACCCCCGACCGCTACTCCTACGGCCCCTATCACGACGGTCCCGACCCGCTGGCGCCGCCGGTCGATCTCCGGGACGCGCTGGATTCCATCGGCCGCGACGTGATGGACGGCAGCTCCCCGCGCACCGCCCTGGAGGAGCTGCTGCGCCGCGGCACCGGCCGCACGCCCGGGCTGGACGAGCTGACCCGGCGGTTGTGGCAACGCCGTGCCGAGCTCACCCGGCAGCACCGCCTCGACGGTACCTTGCAGCAGGTGCGGGAACTGCTCGACCAGGCATTGGAGGCCGAACGCACCGCGCTGTTCCCCGACCCGGCCGATGATGCCCGCTTCGCGGAGGCGCAACTCGACGCGCTGCCGTCGAGTACCGCCGCCGCGGTGACCGAACTCGCCGACTACCAGTGGCGCTCGGAGACGGGGCGCGCCAACTACGAGCGGATACGGGAACTGCTCGGCCGCGAACTGCTCGACTCCCGCTTCCAGGGAATGAAGCAGGCGCTCGAGAATGCCACGCCCGAGGATGTCGAGCGGGTGCGGCAGATGATGTCGGATCTGAACCAGCTGCTCGCCGCCCACGCCCGCGGGGAGAACACCGAGCGCCAGTTCGCGGAGTTCATGGCCGAACACGGCGAGTTCTTTCCCGAAAACCCCCGCAACACCGAGGAATTGATCGACGCGCTGGCGGCGCGGGCGGCCGCCGCTCAGCGGATGATGAATTCGCTCTCGCCGCAGCAGCAGGCGGAGTTGAGCGAACTGATCGGCCAGGCCTTCGGCGATCCGCGTATCGCCGAACAGGTTTCGGCGCTGGATGCCGCGCTGCGCGCGCTGCGTCCGGGTGAGGACTGGGATTCGGGACAGCGGTTCCGGGGCCAGGATCCGCTCGGTCTCGGCGAGGGCGCACAGGCGATGCAGGATCTGGCCGAAATGGACGCGCTGGCCGAACAACTCGGCCAGTCCTATCCCGGCGCCCGGCTCGAGGATATCGACCTCGACGCCCTCACCCGTCAGCTCGGTGCCGACGCCGCCGTCGACGCCGCGCGGCTGGCCGAGCTGGAACGCGAACTGCGCCGCCAGGGTCTGTTCGAACGTGCTCCCGACGGGTCGCTTCGCTTGACGCCCAAGGTGTTACGCCGTCTCGGTGAGGTGGCGCTGCGCGATGTGATCGGGCGGTTGCGCGCTCAGCGCGGACAGCGGGCGACGGTGACAGCCGGGGCGGCCGGCGAACCCACGGGCGCGACGCGGCCGTGGCGCTTCGGCGACACCGAACCGTGGGATGTGTCGAAGACCGTGCGCAACGCGGTTCTTCGGTCGGCGTCGACGGGTAGCCGCCGGGTATCGCTGTCGGTCTCGGATGTCGAGATCACCGAAACCGATCAGCGGTCCCGCGCGGCGGTGGCCCTCTGTGTCGACACGTCGTGGTCGATGGTGCAGGACGGACGCTGGCTGCCGATGAAGCGGACCGCCCTGGCGCTGCATCAGCTGATCAGCACCCGATTCCGTTCCGACGCACTGGAAGTCGTGACCTTCGGCCGCCACGCCACCACGGTCGACATCGCGGAACTGACCGGCCTGGAGGCGGTCTGGGAACAGGGCACCAACCTGCACCACGCCCTGTTGCTCGCCGCCCGTCACCTGCGCCGCCACCCCGACGCGGTGCCGGTGGTCCTGGTGGTCACCGACGGCGAGCCCACCGCCCACCTGGAACCCGACGGCAGCTCGTATTTCAACTGGCCGCCCGACTCGCGGACCCTCGCGGTCACCATGGCCCAGGTCGACGTCCTCGCGAAGCTCGGTGCGTCGGTCTCGGTGTTCATCCTCGGCGAAAACCCCAGGCTCGCCGCGTTCGTCGACCTGATGGCCCGCCGCAGCGGCGGCCGCGTCATCGCCCCGGATCTCGACGGCCTGGGTGCGGCAGTGGTGTCGGACTACCTGAGCGGGCGGCGCCGATAGCGTCGACAGGACGAATGTTGTGGTTCGCGGTGGCGCCGCTCGCGTCGCCGCCGTGAGCCCAGCGGCGTGGGGGTTTCCCATCACGGGCAGGAGTCCGGTCGGCGATTCGGGGCAGGATGTCGGCATGAGATCTTCGGTGGACGACGCGTCTGTGATCTCGGAGCTGATCACCGAGTTCTGGGTGGCGACCGAGCGCGGGATTCCTCGCGAGATGGCGGCGTTGATGTGCGCCGAAGAAGCCGAACAATTCCTGGACGACGTGTCCGATCCGGACTACGACGAGCCGCCGGTCGATCCGATCGGTGCGCCCGCTTTCGAGGTATCCGGTATCCGCGTCTACGGCGATGTGGCCCTCGCGCGCATCACCCACGCACCGGACAACGTCGCCGTCCTGTTCTTCCGGCACGAAGCCGGGAGGTGGACGGTGTGCGCGGATGCCGACGAGGACCTGTCGGTGGACCAGTTCGAAGACGACGTGTGGCCGGCCTTGCCGGCGGATGCGACCGCCCTGATGCGCACCGTCGACGAACTGCGGCGCAAGCCGATCGGCGATCTGACCGTCGAGGATATGCGCTGCCTTCTGCAGCAACGCGTAGGTGTCGGCGTACTGCTGCCGCGCGTGCTGGTCCGGCTGAACTGGGATCCGCTGCTCGCGGGCGATCTGTTTCCGGGTGACCTGCTGGTCGCAACCCTGCGAGTCGACCGGGAACACTGGGAGCAGGATCCCGTCGCGCTCGTCCGGATACGACACGTCGTCGACAAGGTGCGAGATCTGGGGGATCTGACCCAGCACGGTGCACCGCACGAGGAAATATGGCGCGCTGTAACAGATTTCCTCACCGAGCTGCCCGGCGAAGGCTGAACGGATCGCCGGTGAACGGTCCGGCCCTCGAGTCCGGTGGCGTCGCGCACGAGCTCACCCGCAACGGGTGAAGCGCCGCACGGGGTCCGCGGCGTGAACTGGTCTGCGTACCGCGGTGGTCGCTGCCCCGGTGGAAGCACGGTCGCGGGAAGCCGTTCGGAGGAAGCCGGACGCTGTCATCGAGGAGACGTCATGCCCGTGTGGGATGTGTTCTGGCTGATCATCATGAGTTTCGCGTTCGCCGCGTATCTGATACTGCTGTTCTGGATCTTCACCGATCTGTTCCGGGATCGCGGCACGTCCGGCTGGGTGAAGGCGGTGTGGGTGGTGTTCATGTTCGTGCTGCCGCTGCTCACCTCGCTCGTCTACCTGATCGTGCGTGGCGGCGGCATGGCGCAGCGTTCGGCCCGGGCGGCGAAGGAGGCCGAGGAGGCGCAGAACGCCTACATCAAGGAGGTGGCCGGAACCAATTCGGCCACCCAGATCGCCGACGCCAAACGGCTCCTCGACGAGGGCACGATCACCGCGCAGGAGTTCGAGCAGCTGAAGAGCCGCGCCCTGGCCTGAGCCGCGGTGACGACAGGGTGCCTGCGCCCACCGCACGGCACAGGGGATCGAGAGGCGATGCGGTGCGCTACGAATTCATCGTCGCCGGGGAGCTGTCCGGCGACATCTGCGCCGAATTTCCCGAACTGGCCCGCAGTAGCGTGGCCGCGCCCGGCACCACCGCGCTGTTCGGCCCGCTCGAGGACTACACCGCGATGCGCAGCGTGCTGGCCCGCATCGATGCCCTGGGACTGACGTTGATCGAGATGCGCCGACTGCCGGATTGAGGCAACACGTGCGACGGCCTTCGGCCGACGTCGGCGCTCAGGAGTGCCCGTGTCCCACGTGCGGGCTGATCCGCCGCCATTCGCGTTCCCATTCGCCGGCCCGGCGCCGATCCAGTGCGTAACCGGTGCCTCGGGCGAGCGCGTAGGCCAGCGCCCAGCAGGCGAGCAGGGCGGCCGTGCCGGTGGCGATGCCCTTGGCGACCGCGGCGTCGTCGGCGACCGGCGGTGTGGTCGGATCACCGTGGGTGGTGAGCCACAACGGGATCCGGTCGCCGCGATGCGTGGTGCCGTCGACGTCGACCATCGCCTGGCCCGGTTGCCCGTCGCGGCTCCACTGCGCCTCGGCGCGGAGCTGATCGGCGAACATACCGCTGGGTGCCGGCATCCGGATCGGATCGCTCGTAACCTCCGCTGTCACAGCGGTTTTCGTGGCGTTTTCCGCGTGGATCGAGGCGAGCTCGGCCCGATACTGGGCGGTGCCGGCGGCGACGGCCAGCAGGATCGCGGCGAACGCGCCCACCACCAGTGCGAGCCGCAGCGCCTGTTCGAAGCGGTCGGCGCGGCGCATCAACGGCGAGCGGGTCCACGGCGCGATCCGTCCGGCCCGCAGCACCGCGTAGGTAGTACGCACCATTTCACTCTCCCACCACGACCGGCAGAGGCACGGTCGGAGAATAACCGTTCCCGCCCCGGACAAACGGCGTTCGGAGTGGATCTTCGCCACGATCGGCCACATGTTTGACCGGCATCTGCGTGGTTATCGCCATCAATGCGACCCGCATCGTGCGGGTGGTCCGGCAAATTCGGAAGGAGCACGGTATGAGTGCCATCGATAAGGCCAAGAACAAGCTCGAGGACGCCGCCGGCCAGGCGAAGGAGAAGCTCGGTGCCGCCACCGGCGATCCGGACAAGAAGAACGAGGGCAAGGCCGATCAGACCAAGTCGAACCTGAAGGACGCGGGCGAGAAGGTCAAGGACGCCTTCGATCACTGATCTCGTCCGGCACAACTCCTCCTCCCGAGGCCCGGACCGGTGCAGCAGATGCGCCCGGTCCGGGCCTCGCCGCGTTCCGCGGCGCTCGCGGCACATGTGCTGGAGCTGGGCTTATGCCGTTTCGGCTGTACAGACTGCTGTGTCTCTGTTATGAAGGTAGGGCGGGTCGGTCTTCATGTGGTAGGACGCCCGCAGCGGGCTCGTGCCCGTTGCCCTCGGCTCCGGTTGGAGACCTCAATGAGCTCGAGCGCCCAAGTACGACCCGTAACCCCCGCCGGTGAACCCGGCACCTCTCACGTTGCCGAAGCGCGCCTGTCCGCAGTTGTGCGCACTCGCGGCCCGGCGTTGGTGCTGTCGTTCCGCGGTGAGGCCGACAGCTACACGATGTTCGGATGGTGCGAACGCATCCGGTCCGCCGCCGAGAGCGGTATGCGCATCGTGGTGATCGACACCAATTGCCTGAGCTTCTTGTCTTGGCGCGCCCTGCTGACGCTGGCCCGCGAGGCGGAGGATTACCGGTCCGCGGGCGTGCATCTGTGCCTGGTCACCCAGTCCCGGACGATCAAGCGGATCGCCGAACTGGATTCGGTGACTCGGCAACTGCCGATCCATTCGACGGTCGTGAGCGCGGTCAGCCGTGCGCTGCACGACGTGACCGGGCCCGCGATCGCCGCCACCCCCGGGTGAGTCGCTACTCGTCGGGCAGCGGGAAGTAGGAATCGTCGTCGGTGCCGGATTCGCGCCGCACGATCTCCTCTACGGCATCGGTGTCACTCGCGCCGCCGGGTGAGCCGGTGCGGATCGAATCCAGGCCTTCGGTCGCACCGGATTCCGGAAGCGCCGGCTCGGCTGGCGGCCTGGTCCCCACATCGGGTTCCTCTTCGGCCAGACGTTGGGAGAGTGGCCGTTCCGTGCGCTGCTCGCCGGCCGTCATGCCGTAGCTGTCGACGCCCGACCAGTCGTCGGGCGGTTCCACGATCTCGTCGCCGTCGTCGTTGCCCACATCGTCGGAGTCCAGTCCCTCGGTCGAGGTGAGCAGGTCTTCGTCGGATTCGTTTCCAGCCATGTGCTCCGCGTGCCCCCAATCGCCTGCCGCAAACCGTCGGCGGCGCGCCCGTTCGTTTGGCCATCCGGGCGGCGGGTAGGCCGACGGTGGCCGTATCCAGCACACATGCAGATCGAGGTGACACGATGAAAGCAGTGACGTGGCAGGGCCGCCGCAAGATTTCGGTGGACGAGGTGCCCGACCCTCGGATCGAGGAACCGACCGATGCCATCATCGCCGTGACCTCCTCGGGTGTGTGCGGGTCGGATCTGCACCTCTACGAGGTGCTCGGCCCGTACATGAGTGCCGGCGATGTCCTCGGCCACGAGCCGATCGGGGTGGTGGTCGACGTCGGCTCGGAAGTGCGGTCGCTGTCGGTGGGTGACCGGGTGGTGGTGCCGTTCCAGATCGCCTGCGGGCACTGTGTCATGTGCGATACCGGTTTGCCGACGCAGTGCGAGACCACCCAGGTGCGCGAATACGGCAGCGGCGCAGCCCTGTTCGGATACTCCAAGCTCTACGGGCAGGTGCCGGGCGCGCAGGCACAGTACCTGCGGGTTCCGCACGCCGATTTCACCCACATCCCGATTCCGGCCGGCCCCGACGACAGCCGCTTCCTGTATCTGTCGGATGTACTGCCGACGGCGTGGCAGGCAGTGGAATACGCCGGCGTGCCCGACGGCGGCTCGGTGGCGGTGCTGGGGCTGGGGCCGATCGGGGATATGGCGTGCCGGATCGCCGCCCATCGCGGATACCGCGTGATCGGCGTGGACCGGGTGCCGGAACGATTGCGCCGGGTGGCCGATCGCGGTGTGGAGGTGGTCGATATGGAACAGATCGGCGCCTCGATCGGGGATGTGATCCGCGACCGCACCGACGGGCGGGGCCCCGACAGTGTGATCGACGCGGTAGGTATGGAGGCGCACGGATCACCGGTCGCGGAATTGGCGCAGCGCTCGGCCGGCTATCTTCCGGCGATGGTGTCGCAGAAGCTGATGGACACCGTCGGTATGGACCGGCTCGCGGCATTGAACAGCGCCATCGACATCGTGCGGCGCGGCGGCACGATCTCGCTGTCCGGGGTCTACGGCGGGATGGCCGACCCGTTGCCGATGCGCATCCTGTTCGACAAGCAGATTCAGTTGCGGATGGGTCAGGCCAACGTCAAGCGGTGGGTGGGTGACATCCTTCCGCTCCTGCAGGACGGTGATCCGCTGGGGGTGGAAACCTTTGCCACCCATCGGCTTCCGCTGTCGGAGGCGCCGCGGGTGTATCACGACTTCCAGCGCAAGGCCGACGGCATGGTGAAGGTGGTGCTCGACCCGGCCGCCGCGTGATCGCGGCTGCGGTCCTCGGCCTCGGTGTCCGAATCGCGTGGTGCCGCAATATATTTCCGCGTCCGACCAGTGCTTTCGCAATCGGTCGAGATCTCGGCGCATAGCCTCGGGAGGCCCGGGTAGAGCCTCTGATGTGGCCGGGCAGTACGCCGGTCGCGATCGAAGAAGTCCCTACTGCGAAGGAGGTCCGCAATGGCCGACCGGAACAATCCCGGACAGTTCGGCAACCGCAGCGACACCGAGGAACAGGCTCGTCGCGGCGGACGGGCCAGCACGGGTAGCTTCGGCCAGCGCAACGCCGCCGATCCGCACGAAGCCGGGCGCAAGGGCGCCCAGGCGCAGCCGACCGCGGCCAAGCAGGCCGGCGGTCAGCACAGCCACGGCGGTCGCTGACCCGAATCGCCACGACGGACTCGACAGCGTAGGCCGGATCATCGATCCGGCCTACGCGGCTGTCGGGCCCCGCACACCACGATGTCTTCAGCCGCCGGCCCGGGTTCGGGCACGGTCTTCGCGGTACGGCGTCGGGCGGGTGTGAAAACTCTCGGGCTCGGATTCGCGCCTCGCGGAGGTGCGGGAGGCGGAGCCCGAGAAGCCCTCGGGAATTTCGGTCGCCGCGGCTGCTCCGATCGCGGAATTCCGACGTTCTCGAGATTGTTCCATTTTTGTGGTTAACATCTGGCACTCATCTCTCGATGCTAGATATGTCGTTGAATGTGACGGCACCGGTCCGCCGGTTCCGGCGGTTCGGATCGGGTATCACGCGTTCGGCCGCGAGCATCGGCGCTCGGTGGCGCAAGGATTGAACAGGGCGGTTCGGCAATGAAGCCGATTCTCACCGCAGGTAACGACTATCCCGCGAAACGAAACGGTGTGCGATGGACATCGATCAGCGTTACCGTCAGAGTAGTTCGACCACCATCACCGCAGCGGAGCTGGCTACCTTGCTGCA
Organism: Nocardia sp. 852002-51101_SCH5132738; assembly: GCF_001665695.1. Classification (NCBI taxonomy): domain Bacteria; kingdom Bacillati; phylum Actinomycetota; class Actinomycetes; order Mycobacteriales; family Nocardiaceae; genus Nocardia; species Nocardia sp. 852002-51101_SCH5132738. The sequence continues at coordinate 32,907 of NZ_LZML01000159.1, forward strand.
CAAGTCCGCGGCCGGGGACGCCGAATCCTTCGCCGCCTTCTATCGCAGCACCAATTCCCGTCTGATGGCACGGTTGACCGCTATTCTGCGCAGCCCCGGATTGGCTCAGGAGGTGAGCCAGGAGGTCTATCTGCAGGCGTGGGCCGCGGCCGGCGAATACGACGCCGGGCGGGCCAGCCCGATGGCCTGGCTGATGATGTTCGCGCACCGGCGTGCGGTCGACCGGGTGCGCTCGGAGCAATCGCTGGCGGACCGGGAGCGCGCGTTCGGTCGCAATCAGTATCAGCCGGAATGTGATGTGGTGTTCGACGAGGTGACGCAGCGGCTCGACGAGCGGTCGGTCGCGGGGGAGGTGCACCGGCTGGGTCATCGCCAGCGGGAGGCGATCCTGCTCGCCTTCTACGGTGGTCGCACCTATCCGGAGGTGGCGCAGGATCTGGGTATCCCGCTGCCTACCGCGAAGGCCCGTATCCGGGCCGGTTTGAAAACACTCGGTTCCAGACTTTCGGAGAAGTCGCGCGACGAGACGAAGTGAGCGCAGCCGCTTCCCGGTAGTTGGTATTTCTACCCCCTAGGGGTATATTGCGAGGTGTCGCTTCGGCGGCGGCGCCCGCCTTCTCGACGGCTATGATCTACTAGTTACGTACATAAGTAGTAGATGTAAACGAGGCTACGGTGGCGGTCCCCATTGCTGGGACGGCCACCGGTTCGGTGTTCGGCAGCGCCGTGCGAAGGTGTTGTGCGGCAAAGACACTCGCGGTGAGGAGGCTGGGTTGGTGGATCGGTGTCCGACCCGGCCCGTGCCCCGGCCGCGGCGAGGTGTCGCGGCCCTGATCTTCGTCTTCCTCCTCACTCTCGTCGCGCTGCACACCGATTGCACGGTCGCCGAGGCGGAGACATCCGGCGCCGCTGCCTCCTCCGCCGCCGCGAAATCGGCACTCGTCCACCTCGGTTCCCATCTGCCCGCCTGGGACGATTGCTGTGCGCACGACCGGCACATGGTGCTGGACTCGGTGCTCCCGGCCGATCCGGCGAAACTCTGGCCACCGGGTCAGCTGTGGGCTGCGGCGGAGCCCGCCACCGCCGCCACGTCGCATTTTCTCGCGACCGCCGTGCGCGGACCGCCGGGCCCGCCGCCGCGCACCGGTCGCGACATTCTGACGCATTTCGGTATCGCCCGCCGCTGATCGGTCAGCGACAGGCCGCCGGCCCTCATGCCGGCGGCCGGTGTCCGCTGCCCGCATCCGTACCGCCCGCACCGGGCGGAGACACCGAAAGCGACAGTCATGGACGACATCGTGCTCGACCACCCACAGCCGATTCCGGCAGCACCGATCCCGGCGCAGCGTCCGCGCGGACTGGTGGGCAATACACCGGTGCTGTGGATCGGCGAACCGCTGAGCGGTCGCGGCCGCGGCTTCTGGGCCAAGCTCGAAGGCGCCAATCCGGGCGGTATGAAAGACCGCCCGGCGTTGCACATGGTGCGCCGCGCCGAACATCGCGGCGACCTGCGCCCCGGTGCGCGCATCGTCGAATCATCGAGCGGCACCTTGGGATTGGGTCTTGCGCTGGCGGGGATGGTGTACGCGCATCCGGTGACCGTGGTCACCGACCCCGGCATGGAACCGATGGTGGTGCGACTGCTGCGGGCCTACGGCGCGCAGGTGGAGACGGTCACCGAGCCGCATCCGGCCGGCGGCTGGCAACAGGCGCGACGCGACCGGGTCGCGGCTCTCCTGGCCGCCGAACCGGAGGCCTGGAGTCCTGACCAGTACAGCAATCCCGACAATGTGGACGGCTACGAATCGCTGGCCCTGGAAATGGTGCAGCAATTGGGCCGCGTCGATGTGCTGGTGTGCGCGGTCGGGACCGGCGGGCATTCCGCGGGCGTGGCGCGGGTGCTGCGCCGGAACAATCCGCGGCTGCGGCTGATCGGCGTCGACACCGTGTCCTCGACGATTTTCGGCCAGCCGGCCGGGCCGCGCCTCATGCGTGGGCTGGGCTCGAGCATCCATCCGCGCAACGTCGACTACGCCGCCTTCGACGAAATCCATTGGGTGGCACCGGCCGAGGCGGTGTGGGCCTGCCGGACACTGGCCGCCACCCATCACGCCAGCGGCGGCTGGAGTGTCGGCGCGGTGGCGCTGGTGGCGGGCTGGGCCGCGCGCGTGCACGACACCGGCACCCGGATCGCCGCGGTCTTTCCCGACGGGCCGCATCGCTACGCCGACACCGTCTACAACGACGCCTACTGCGACGAACACGGTCTGCTCGATGCCGATCCACCCGTCGAACCCGACACGATCGGCCATCCCGCCGAGCGAGTGGTGACCTCGTGGACTCGCTGCACCACCGTCGTCGACCCCCGCACCTTCGACCCGGAGCCCGCCGCATGAGTCTGTTCGCCCGATTCCGCAGCTTCGACCCGGCGGCTCGGCTGCTGATGATCAACCAGTTCGGCATCAACCTGGGCTTCTACATGCTCATGCCGTACCTGGCCGGATATCTCGCCGGGCCGATCGGTCTGGCGGCGTGGGCGGTCGGGCTGGTGCTGGGCGTGCGCAACTTCTCCCAGCAGGGCATGTTCCTCGTCGGCGGCACGCTCGCCGACCGGCTCGGGTACAAACCGCTCATCGTGGCGGGCTGTCTGCTGCGCACGGCGGGATTCGCCCTGCTGATCTTCGCCACCTCCCTGCCGATGCTGCTGATCGCCTCGGCCGCAACGGGTTTCGCTGGTGCGCTGTTCAATCCGGCGGTGCGCGCGTACCTGGCCGCGGAGACCGGTGAACGCCGGGTCGAGGCATTCGCGGTCTTCAACATCTTCTATCAGGCCGGTATCCTCGTCGGTCCGCTGGCCGGGCTCGCCCTGCTGGTCACCGACTTCCGGGTGACCGCCGCGGCCGCCGCCGTCGTCTTCGCCGTGCTGACGCTCGCGCAACTGTTCGCGCTGCCGCCGCGGCGGGCGGGCGATCCCGCGGTGCGCACGACGGTGCTCGAGGATTGGCGGACCGTACTCGCCAACCGGCGATTCCTGGCCTTCGCCGTCGCGATGATCGGCTCGTACGTGCTGTCCTTCCAGGTCTATCTGGCGCTGCCGTTGCAGGCCGAATATCTGAGCCCCGCCCACGCGCAGGCGTTGACTTCGGCGTTGTTCGTGGTGTCGGGGGTGGTCGCGGTGGCCGGGCAGCTGCGCATCACCGCATGGTTTCGCCGCCGGTGGGGGACCGGCCGCGGTCTCGTGGCCGGCATGGGCGTGCTGGCCGCGTCCTTCCTGCCGCTGCTGCTGATACCGGGGCCGCGGCCGTTCGGCACGGTGGCTGCCGTTGCGGCGCTGCTGATGTCGGCGGCGATTCTGGCGGTCGGAACCGCGGCGGTCTTCCCGTTCGAAATGGATACGGTGGTCTCGCTGTCCGGAGGCGCACTCGTGGCCACGCACTACGGGTTGTACAACACGGTGGTCGGAGTCGGGATCCTGACCGGCAACCTCGTCACCGGCGTGGTGGTCGACGCCGCGCGGTCGGCCGGACTCGACGCGCTGGTGTGGGGTGGCTTCGCCGCGATCGGGGCCCTCGCGGCCGTCGCGCTGGCCGTGCTCGAGCGGACCGCACGCGCGCAATCCCTTGACGAAGAAGCTGTTTCGACGGAGTCGGTGCGCGAATCCGCGTGATCGGCGGTGTCCGGTACTCGTCCGCAGCCGCGGACGAGTACCGGACAGGTCATGCGCGTCGCAGTTCCAGCACCGGAATGGTGCGGATGCCTTCGGTTTTGCGGGCGTAGCCGGCGAATCCGGGATAGCGGCGGGCCTGTTCGGCGAAGATCCGGTCGCGGCGCTCACCGGTCACCTCGGTCACCGACACCGGATAGCGGTCGGTGCCGCGTTCGATCTCCGCCGACCCGGCGGTGGTCAGGTTGTAGTACCAGTCCGGATTGGTCGGAGCCCCGGCCTTGGACGCGAAAATGTAGATGGCGTCGGGGTTCTCCTCGTCGGCCAGGTACATCATCGGTGTCACCAGTTCGCGGCCGGATTTGCGGCCGCGGTGATGCACCAGCACCATCGGCGCGCCCTCGAAATCGCCGCCGACGCGGCCCTCGTTGGCTCGAAATTCCTCGATGATCGCGGTGTTCCAATCGCTCATGAGCTGCATTCTGCTGTCGAACCGGCGTCCGCGGCGGGAGGCGCGCACGTGGGAATACCGGTGATGCGCGGTATGCGATCATCGGTCCGGTGTTCGTGATCCATTTCGCGGCGGCCGCCACCCCGCGGTCCCATGGCTGAGCTGTACGGGCGCGCGGCCGATACCGCGGCGATCGCCGCCCTGCTGGACCGGGCCCGCGCGGGAGAGAGCGGCTGGCTGGTCCTGCGCGGCGAACCCGGAATCGGTAAAACCGCCCTGCTCGACCACGCCGCCGACCTCAGCGGCGACCTGCGGGTGCTGCGCGGCGTGGGGGTGGAAATCGAGGCCGAACTTCCGTTCGCCGGACTGCAGTTGCTGCTGCGGCCGGCGCTGGCACATCTGCCCGCCCTGCCGGTGCGCCAGCGGGCGGCGCTGGAGGCGGCCCTGCGCCTGGGCGACGATCCCGGCGGCGATGCGATGCTGGTCGGATTGGCGGTGTTGTCGCTGCTCACCGAATACGCCGGCGAGACCGGGCTGGTCTGCCTGATCGACGACGCACAGTGGCTCGACCGTGCCTCACTGGACACGATCCTGTTCGCCGCCCGGCGGCTGTACGCCGAGGGAGTCGTGATCATCCTCGCCGCCCGCGACGGTGCCGCGTTCGCCCGGGCCGCCGATCTGCCCGAACGCCGCATCGCCGGGCTCGACTCCGAGGCCGCCGCCGCGCTGCTCGGCCGTCGCGCACTGCCCGCCGGGGTACGCCGGCAGGTCCTGGCCGAGGCACAGGGCAATCCGCTGGCATTGCTCGAATTGGCCGATGCCACCCGCGGCGAGGGGCCCGGAGCGGCCCAACCCGCCGCGCTGGCGTTGACCGATCGCTTGCAGCTGGCCTTCCACGGCCAGGTGAGCCGGATGCCGAAGTCGACGCAGGACGTGCTGCTGATCGTCGCGGCCGAGGAGTCCGGCGAATTGTCGGCGGTATTGTGCGCCGCGGCCGCCGTCGGCGCCGGAATCGACGATCTGGCCCCGGCCGAGGAGGCAGGACTGCTGGTGCGCGGCGAGACGGCGGAGACGATCGCCTTCCGCCATCCGCTGATCCGGGCCGCCGTGTACCAGCGAGCCCCGCTGGGACAGCGAGTGGCCGCGCACCGCGCACTGGCGGCCGCGCTCGACGGTCCCGCCGACGCCGACCGCCGCGCCTGGCACGCCGCCGCCGCGGCCACCGGCCCGGATACGGAAGTCGCCGCGGCCCTGGAGGATACGGCCGCGCGTGCGCTCGCCCGCAGTGGCCACGAAGCGGCCGCCGCGGCCTACGAACGCGCCGCCCGGCTCACCGCGGAGCCCGGACTGCGCGCGCACCGCGAGGCGCTGGCCGCCCAATCCGCCTTGAACGCGGGCGATCTGGAGCGCGCCGCGGGGCTCGCCCGCCGTGCGGTCGGAAGAGCCGGTGCGACAATCGAATTGCGGGCTCGCCTCGCGCATGTCGAAGGTCTCGCGCACTTCTGGCAGGGCCGTTTCGCGGAGGCGGACGCCCTGCTGCGCGACGGCGCCGCGCAGGTCGCCGACCGCGATCCCACGCTGGCGGCGACCATGCTCGTCCAGGCCCTGCACACCGGCTGGTACCTGGGCGAACAGCATGTCCGCGACTGCGTGGCGCAGTTGACCGCCGTGTCGCTGGCCGACACGGATCCCCTGCGTCCGGTCGTGACCTATATGGCGAGCGTTCTGGATCCTCGCGACACCGCCGGCGCGCCACCGGAATTGACGCAAACGCTGGAAGAATCCGCGCGGCGCGGACCGATACCGGATCAGGTGCGGCTGATGCTGTGCGGCGTGGCGCTGGCCAGCGGCCAGGATGCCGCCGTCTACGGTCCGGCCGACGCGCTGACCCGGGATTATCGCAGCGCCGGTGCCGCCGGCCGCCTGCCGACCACGTTGTTCTTCGCCGCCGAAGTGGAGATCTTCACCGGTCGTCTGCGCGATGCGCGAACCACCGCCGCCGAGGCGCTGCGGCTGGCCGAAGATCTGGGCCAGCGCCAATGGGTCAGCCAGCTCAGCAGCGTCCTCGCGCATATTCACGCCGCCGAGGGCGACGAGCAGCGGTGCCGGCAGTACGCCGAGGCGGGGCTCGCCGACAGCACACCGGGTTCCGTCTCGCCCGGTGCGGCGTGGGCGCATTGGTCGCTGGGTTTGCTCGAACTCGGTTCGGGCCGAGCCGAATCCGCGCTGTCGCGCTTCGAGCGGCTGACCCGCGACCCGCTGCGCCATCACCTGTGCGCGATGCGCTCGATACCCGATCTGGTCGAGGCGGCGGTGCGGGTCGGCGCCGCCGGCCGGGCCGAACCCCACGCCGATCGGCTCGCCGACTGGGCCGAGGCGGTCCGGCAGCCGTGGGCCGAGGCGCTCGTCTTGCGTTGCCGCGCACTGCTGTCCGATGACGACAGCGCCGAAGCGCATTTCACACGGGCGCTGGGGCTGCACGACCGCGAGGCGCGGCCGGTCGAATACGCCCGCACCGCGCAACTCTACGGCGAATGGTTGCGCCGGGCCCGCCGCAAGAGCGAGGCGCGAACGGTGCTGGCCGAGGCGCTGGACATGTTCGAGCGAATCGGCATGCGCCCCTGGGCCGAACGCGCCCGCACCGAGCTCGTCGCGACCGGCGCCGCCCCGGGAGGGCCCGGCACACCATCGGGTTCGCGACCCGCGGTAACGGGACTCACCCCGCAGGAATTGCAGATCGCTCGCCTCGCCGCCCAGGGCCTGTCCAATCGCGATATCGCCGCCCAGTTGTTCCTCAGTCATCGCACCGTCGGCTACCACCTCTACAAGGCGTACCCGAAACTCGGGGTCACCTCGCGCGGCGAGCTGAAAACCATTGCGGAGCAACTGCATTGACGGATGCGGACATGCCGCTGCCCCCGGTGGCGAACACCGGGGGCCGCGATTGTCTACTTGCGGAGGCGAGGCGACGGGAGCAGTTGCACCAGCACCGCGGTGAGCAGGCACAGCAGCGCCATCGGCACCAGGCTCGCGACGAACGCCGGGACGAATCCGCCGGGCGCTGCGAGCCGGTCGTAGAAGACGATGCCGACCACCGCGATCCCGACCGCGCCACCGACCTGCTGTGCGGTGGCCAGCACGCCCCCCGCGGCGGCCGCGTGCTCCGGCGTCACGCCCGCCAGCACGATGCCGGGCATCGGCACCAACGCCAGGCCCATCCCCGCCCCCGCGACGATCATCGCCGGCAGCAGGTCGAGCACCGAACCGCTGCCGCCGAGTTCGTGCGCGGTGAGCGCGAGGAGCAGATATCCGCCGGCCTGCAGCATCGCCCCGACGGCGACGACCTGCCGCCCGATCCGTGCCGCCACTCGCTCCGACAGCATCGAGGTGCACAGGTACGCCGCGCCCAGCGCGAGGAACAGCAGGCCCGACCCCAGGGCCGACAGGCCGCGCCCCTGTTGCAGATACAGCGCCAGGAACAGGAAGAACGATCCCATGGTCATCTGGTAGCTCAGCGCGATGATCGAACCGACCGCGAACGAGCGTTCGGCGAACAGGGCGGGATTCACCAGCGGCTCCCCGCCGCGGGCCGCCGATCGCCGTGCCGCGGCGACGAAGACGGCGACCAGCACGGCCGCGGCGGCCAGTGAGATCCACGTCCACAGCGGCCAGCCCTGTTCCCGGCCCTGGATCAGCGGCAACACCACAGCCACCAGAGCGGTCGCGATCAGGCCGACGCCGAGCCGGTCCAGCCGGGTGCCGCCGTCTCCGCGTGATTCGGGAACCAGCCGGGCCAGCACCGCGAGGGTGAGCGCACCCACCGGCACATTGATCCAGAAGATGGTGCGCCAGCCCAGTCCGAACAGATCGGCCTGGATCAACAGCCCGCCGATCAGCTGGCCGAAGACCGCGGCCAGGCCCATCGCCAGCCCGTAGGCGGCGAAGGCGCGCACTCGGCGCGCGCCGGTGAACACCACGCTGATGATGCCCAGAACCTGCGGCATCAGCAGCGCCATCCCGGCGCCCTGCGCGATCCGGGCGGCGACCAGTTCGCCGGCGCCCGCGGCCAGCGCGCAGGCCAGCGATGCGACGGTGAACACCGCCATGCCCAGGCCGTAGAGCCGGCGGCGGCCGTACAGGTCACCGAGTCGCCCGCCGGTGATCAGTCCGGCCGCGACCGCGAGGCCGTAGCCGGCGACCACCCACTGCATGGTGGCGCTGCTCGCGTGCAGGTCGGCCTGGGTATCGGGGATCGCGACGTTGACGATGAAGAAATCCAGAGTGGCCATGAAGATCCCGGCCAGCAGGACGAGCAGGGTGGCGCGTGCGGGTGGTGCGCTCGCCGGGCGGGTGCCGGAGGCGAGCAGGGTGGGTGTGGACATGGGTGTTCCTCGGGGATTGTGCTGCGGGACAAAGGGGTTCGCTCAGCCCTTGACGAATTCCAGGAGATCGTTGTTGAACTCGGCGGCGTGCGAGGTGTAGAGGCCGTGACCGGCGGTCGGGTACTCCTTGTAGACGGCCTGCGGCATCAGTTCGGCGGTGCGCCGGCCGGTGACCTCGGCGGGTGCGGAGAAGTCCAGGGCGCCGTGCACGATCAGCGCGGGAACCGTGATGCCGCGCAACGCTTCCCGGTTGTCGCAGTGGAAGACCGCCTGCTGCATGTGCAGCGTCGCCCACGGCGCGGTGGACAGGCACTGACGGTAGGTGACGTCGACCTGTTCCGGCGAGACGTCCGGGTTGAGGTGGGTGTTGAAGTAGATCTGCGACTGGCGGGCCAGCCACCGGCCGCGATCGGTGCGCACACTGTCCAGCAGCGCGTCGAGCATCGCCTCCGGGATGCCGTCGGGGTTGTCGTCGGTGGCCTTCATGAAGGGCAGGATCGCCGCGAGGAAAACCACTCGGGCGACGCGGCTTTCACCGTGGCGGGCCAGATACCGGGCGATCTCCGCGCCGCCGGTGGAGTGCCCGACCAGGGTGGCGTCGTGCAGGTCGAGATGATCGAGCAGGGCACCGAGATCGTCGGCGGTGGTGTCGATGTCGTAGCCGGTGGACGGGCGATCCGAGCGGCCGTGGCCGCGCCGGTCGAGGGCGATGCAGCGGTAGCCGCGATCGGTGAAGTACGGAATCTGGTACTCCCACATCTCGGTGTTGAGCATGGCGCCGGCGACGAAGACGATCGGCTCGCCCGTGCCGTAGTCCTCGTAGGCGAGGGTGGTTCCGTCGGTGGTGGTGAAGTACATGACCGGTCCTTTTCTGGGAGGGGAGAGAAGTGTCGGGGAGGGATCAGGCGCCGGTGGGCACCTTGTCGAGGAAGCCGAGGATCTGGCGGATGCGGCCGTCGTCACCGAGCACGGCGACGTCGAATCCGATCACCAGCGGCTCCTCACCGGGCCGGCCCAGGTGCCAGGTGAAGCGGGCGATGCCGTGGTGGCTGTCGATCGGGCCGCCGAGACCGAAATCCAGTCCGGCGAACTGCTGCTGGACCGCGGCGACGGCCGCGTCGAGGCCGGCGTGACCGCGCACCGACACCAGCGGATCGGTGTACTCGGCGTCGTCGGTGAGCAGGTCGGCGATCTGCGCGCCGCGGGCGGTGGGATCGGTCTCGTTCCAGACGGCGAGGTAGCGTTCGACCAGGTCGTTGATGTCGCTCACGGGATTCTCCTTCGTGGTGGTGACGTTCCGACCACAAAGTTATGGAGTTCCGGGCGACCGGGAATCTGTCGCGCTTAAGTACTTTCGACGGTAGTGCTCTACCGGTCGGCGGCGGGATCGCCGAGGCGCCGCGACGGGTGCACGGTGGCGGCGGGCTGTCCGGTGGTGATGCTGTCGGCCAGTGTGGCGCCCAGGACCGGGGCCAGTTTGAACAGATTGTGCCCGGCGAGGAAGGTGGCGGCGCCGTCCTGCCAGGCGGCCAGACCGTCCTCACCCCACGGCAGCCGGGTCACCCAGCAGTGCACATAGCCGTCCGGTTCGGGTGCGAGTCCGGGGAGTGCGCGGCAGACGTAGCCGGCGGCGCGGTCGGCCAGCCCGGCCAGAGCCGCGGGATCGACCGATCCGCCGTCGCTGCTCGGCACGGAATCGCTCAGTCCGAGCCCGTACTGCGTGTTGCCGGGGAAGGCGGCGGCGTAGATGCCGGTTTCGCCGAATGCGCCGCTGCTGTCCTGCAGCGTGGCGAGTGTGGTGGGCGGCGCCGATCGCGGGCGGAAGGTCACCCGGACGTGCGCTGACACCTGGACCGGCAGGGCGAGGCCGAGTGACCGGGCCAGCGGCGCGGTACCGCGGCCCGCACAGACGACGACGCTGCCGAATTCCGAACAGGTTGTGCCGGTGCGTACTTCGACGGTCCCGGCGGCGGTGTGCCGCAGCGTGAGGACGTGGTCGGTGACCAGCGCATCGCGCAACCGATCGGTGAGTGCGTCGATCGCGGCGACGGTGCGGATGGAGCCGCCGGTCGCGTCCAGCATGGCCGGGCCGTCGTAGTCGGCCAGCGGTGGCAGCCGGGTCGCCAGCTCCTCGGCGTCGATACTGCGGGCGTCGACTCCGGGCGTCCGCCGCAGGATCTCCAGCTTGTCCGCGACGCCGGCCCCGAGCGCGACCGCCCCGTCCCGCGAAATCAGTTCGATGCCGAAGTCGCTTTCCCACTCGCGCCAGATGCGACGGGCGGCCACCGCCATCTCGACCAGCCGGGGATCGGTGTGGGCGTGGCGGAAGATCCGGGACTGACCGGCCGATTGACCGCCGCCGGGCCGGCCCGACTCGTACACGGTGACCGAGAGCCCGGCTCGGCGTAGCGCGTGAGCCGTGGCCAGGCCGACGATTCCGGCTCCGACCACGGCGACATCGGTTGCGGCACCCATCTCCGCGGACTACCCGCCCCCGCGGTGCGCAATCCCGGCACGGCGCCGGCCGATGGACGGGGATTCAGTATCCGGCGAGCAGCGCGCGCAGCCGGCCCAGTTCCTCGGGGCCGGCGCTGCTGTGCCAGCGCGTCGGATCGGCGGGGCGGCGGCCCCACAGGAACAGCGCGCGCACGGCCGGATCGCTTTCCACCGTCGCCTGCCCGTGCGGCGGCACCAACTCGATGGAGTTGCCGTCCGGCTCGGCGACGACCAGGACGTCGTCGGTACCCGGTGCGCGCAATCGGCCCTCGATGCGGCCCTCGGGGCCGAAATCGATATCCCTGCTGCCGCGCGCGAGCAACGGGAGGCCGACGTCGCGCACACTGTGGCGAGTTATCCACGGCTGCATGAGCATGTCGATCGCCGTCGCGTCGTCGCCGGTCATATCCCAGCGGTGCAACACCATCTCCTGACGCATGTGCTCGAGGAAGAAGTCGGGGGCGACGGTTCGCCCGGTCCAGCCGATCGCCTCCAGCGGAGACAGCGTGTCGATCACCTCGGCGGTTTCGACGAGTTGTTCGCACCGGTCCACGAACGCCGCCCACAACTCGGCGTCCGGCATCGCGCGGTAGGGCGCCTCCCGCTCCTCGAAACCGCGGGTCGGCACCGGGCTGCCCGCCGCGTGGGCGGCGAGCACCCGGGCAAGCTCCTCCGCGTTGCCGGTGTTGTGGATCAGGACATCGCGCACGGTCCAGCCTTCGCACCAGGTACCCGCGTCGGGCCGGCGCGACTGTACGGCGCGGGCGAAGGCCTCCCATTCCGGCAACGCCTCGGCGGCACTGTGTGAAACCATCGGCTTCTCCTCCGACCGGGCCTTTCGGAGCCCGGTGTCGCGGCGGATCCGTTCTGATCCGGGCATACCCTGCGGCTGCCGGATGTCACCGGACGATTCGGCCGCCCGGCCCGTATTCCTCGATGATCCGGACTATTTCGGCGGCGACCAGCCCGGGCCGCTCGGTCGGCACCATATGGCCACATCGCTCGGCGACGACATGCCTGCCGTGCGGGCGTGCGGCCCGCCGTCGGTGCGCGGCGTCGATCGCCGCACGCGAGCGGGCCGAGATACCGGTGGAGGGCGAGTCGGCGGACACGATCGTGACGGCGAGCTCGCGTCGGTCGGGGTCGGTGCGCCGCAAAAGTTCGAGATCGGTGGTGTGACAGGCTAATTCGGCGGCGCGGGTGCGCATCGCCGCGACCGTGAAGCCCTCGGCGCGGAAGTCGGCGCGGGCATCGGCGGGCAGCGCGGCGAGGACGTCGCGATAGGCCAGTCGCAATGCGCCGAGACGTGCGAGTGCGGCGCTGAGCCGCTGCCCGGTCCTGGCCGCCCGGCGCGACGCCGCGGTGAACAGCTCGTCGCAGAACTCGTCGGTGGGATCGACCAGCACCGTGCCCACGATTCGGTCCGGTCGGTCCGCGGCGGCGACTCGCACGATCGGGCCGCCCCAGCTGTGGCCGACCAGTACGAGCCGCGGTGCGGCGAAGCGCTCGGTGAGGTGGTCGAGCAGATCCACGAGGTCGTCGGCCAGGCGCCGGAGTCCGCGCGGCGCGGTGTCGGGGGCACTGCGGCCCAGACCACTGCGGTCGTAGACGACGGTCGCCGCGTAGTCGTCGAATTCTCGCTGCACCGCCGCCCAGTACGAGCGGGTGCAGGCGAGTCCACTCTCGAAAACGACCAAGGGCGAACGGTTTTCGTTCCGTCCCGGCCGATGCATGTAGTACAGCCGGCGCCCGTCGCGGGTGGGCGCCGTGCTCGCCGCGCCCTGGCTGTGCGGTGCGGCCGGATCGGCTCGCTGTCGTACGGATCGTCCCGGCCGAGTCCCCTGTGTGCTCCCAATCACATTGGTTAGCCTAACCTCGAGCTGGCACCGAGGTGGTGGCGAGGGCCCCGCTGGAGCGATGAGCGGGTCGCTCGCCACCCGAGTGCGCCCTCGGCCGGATCGGGTTCGGGGGCGCGATCCTGGGCACTCGCCAGAAGACCAGGAAGGTGTCGATGGGATGAACCAACTGCAGGATCTCGTCACCGGCGCGGCCGGGTCGCCATGGGTGTATTTCGCGCTGCTGGGCGTCTGCATCGTCGACGCGTTCTTCCCCCCGGTCCCCAGCGAATCGGTAATCGCCGCGCTGGCCGCCATCGGCAGTTCGACCGGGAAACCCTCGGTGTGGCTGCTGATTCTCGCCGCCGCGGTCGGCGCGATCATCGGCGACAACCTCGCCTACACGATCGGCCGCGCCATCGGCACGGATCGGTTCGCGTGGATGCGCAAGCCGAAGATCCGGCGGGCGTTCGACTGGGCGCGCGGCATGCTCGACAAACGAGCGGCCCTGCTGGTCATTACCGGCCGCTATATCCCGGTCGGTCGCATCGCCGTCAACATGACGGCCGGGGCCACCGAATACCCTCGCCGGAAATTCGTGCCGCTGACGGTGATCGGTGGTGTCAGCTGGGCGGTGTATTCGGTGGCGATCGCCAGTGCGTTCGGGCGCTGGCTGCGCGATCAGCCACTCCTGGCCGCCGTGATCGGCATCGCCTGCGCGATCGTCCTCGGCTTCCTCGTCGACCGGATCGTGCAGCACTTCTTTCCGGGCACGGGTGAGGAAGAATCCGGCGACACCCGTCACGACGACAGCCGGCGAGAGGACGAGGCAGGGGAGCGGGCGGAAGCGCGCCGGGGACAAGGCTCCTGACGCTCGCGGCGGTGACTTGTTCGCGCACAGTCAGGGGAAGGCACGGACATGGACACGATCACGCACGCAGGATTCGTCTTCGACGTCACCGATACGCCGCCGACTCGGGCAGCGAAGCGGCGGACACCGTGTTGCTGCTGCACGGATTTCCGGAGGATCGCCACTGCTGGGATGCGATGACACCCGCACTCACCGCGGCGGGCTATCGGGTGCTGGCACCGGACCTGCGGGGTTACTCGCCGGGTGCGCGCCCGGTGGCGCGTTCGGCTTATGCCACGGCTCGCATGACAAGTGACGTGTACGCCCTGGTGGACGCGGCGGGCGTCGAGCGCTTTCATCTGGTCGGCCACGACTGGGGTGCCGCCCTCGCGTGGTCCGTCGCCGCCGAGCGGCCCGCCCGATTGAAGTCCCGACTCAGTCGGGTGGTTCCTGGGCGTTCTCCTCGGTGCCGACATCGTCGGCGACCTCCCGGGTCGCCATCCCGCCGTTGTCGCCCTCGTCCACCGGTCCGGGCCGCCCGCCCCGCGGTTCCTCGGTGTCGTCGTCGTTCGGATGATTCGGATGGGACATGATGCGTCCTTTCTCGAGGTTCGTAGCGGACTACCTCGACAGCCGAGCGGCAAACGCTAGAGCGAGATCAGCAGCACCCCGGCCGCGACGATCAAGGCGGCCCAGACCATCAAGACGAGGACGGCGGAACGGTCGTCCTCGGTGTCGTTCGGGGTGGCCCGGCGGCGACGGTGGGAAGCGGTGATCGAAACGTTCACGAGCTCTCTCCTTCCGCGATCGGTCGATACTCCAGACCTACCCCGAACCCCAAGCGCCACAACATGTCTCACTCGAGTGGCATATGGGTTGTCTCACAACATCCGGAAACCCGGTGGCTTCGAACGTCTTCCGGAACGCGCTCACCAACCGTTGATGTGCAGCACCGAGTCCGGATCGACGCGCGGGCCGGGCCGGAAGTCGGTGCCCTTGGTGTAGGCGACCGGGAGGAGCACACCCTGACGGACGTCGTCGGGAATGCCGAGAATCTGCGCGACCTCGCGCTCGTACTGCAAATGCAGTGTGGTCCAAGTGGTTCCCAGGCCGCGTGCGCGTAGTGCCAGCGCCAGGCTCCACGCCGCCGGGAGCAGCGAACCCCACAGCCCCGCCTGGTTGTCGGGCAGCGCCCCGCTGGTGCCCGTGCTGATCGCGCCGATCACCAGCACCGGGACCTCCGCCATCACCTCGCGCAGATAATCCGAACTGGTGGCGATGCGGGCGGCGCTCTCGTCGGCGGGTTCGCCCCCGGCCTCCCGGTAGGCCAGATGTGAGCGCCGGTAGTGCTCCGCGACCTGCGCCTTGACTTCCGGATCGGTGAGAACGATCCAGTGCCAATGCTGCCGGTTGCCTCCGGACGGTGCCTGCAAGGCCACCTCCAGCGCCTCGCGGATCACGTCCAGCGGTACGGGCCGGGTCAGATCCAGACGGCGGCGCACCGCACGCGTGGTGGTCAGCAATTCGTCCGGGGTGAGCGGAAGCAGTTCGGTCACTACGGGTCTCCTTCTGGGTCGGCGTATACCGTCCAAGGATGCCCGACGCGGGTTTTGTTCCCTGAGCCGAAGCGATGCGGTCCGCACCCGCGAACGGCGAAGCGCGTACTCCCGCCACACGGTGGGAGTACGCGCTCCGGAGAAAGGAATTCGCCGTCGCTAGAAATAATGTGCGCGGCCGGCGACCGGACGTCCGAACGCTCCGAGCAGGGCCAGGATCGCGCCGATCACGACGGCGATGATGCCCAGAGTCCAGAGGATCGGGATGCTGAAAACGAACCCGAGTACGAGGAGGATGACTCCCAGAATAATCATGTGAAACTCTCCCTTTGCCTTTTGTTATCCAGGCGCTGCCGCGTTCGGCCGTACTGCGATAACAAATCGCAGATACCCGGCCTCGAAGGCCGTAAACAGAACGTCTCGGGAGAGAAAGCGGCGTCAGGGCGCGCGGGCCAGCCACCGCCAGCGCGGCAGCTCGGTGCCGACGGTCGCGACCGCCAGTACGGTGACGAGCACGGCGACCCAGGCTGGCCAGGCGAACCAGGCGCCCAGCACCGCCGCGGCGATCAGCACCAGCATCATCGCGATGGTGGCCCAGCCCGGGACGGCGACGAGGACCTGCTTCTTGTCGCCGCGGGTCGCCAAGATCGCCGGGACGCCGATCAGCACGACCACCGCGATCACCGCCGCCACCACGGATCACGACGCCAGCGCCCACGGCGCCGCGACCCACGCGATCAGTTCGATGGCGACGCGCGCGATGGCCGGCCCGCGGCCCTGCTCGGTGAGATTCGGTGAGACATCCGCACGTTCGGACATGTCGCTCAGCCTCGCACGTCCACCTCCCGCACGCATGACGAACGCCGTGCGACTGCCTCAGCCGGGCGTTCGCGCGCCGGGAAACATGATCGGGCTGATCAGATAGGGCCGGCGATCCGGGCCGGGACCGTTGCCGCTGACCGAGGCGACGACGCGGCGGAACCCGTCGAGCATGGCGTTGCGCTCCTCGGGTGAAAGCCACAGCGTGCCTTGGCGATAGCCGACCGAGTCCGCGACCGGATCGGCGTCCGGCTCGGCGAGATAGGCGTCGAATTCGGCGATCAGGACGGCCATGGCGGTGGCGAATCCGCGGCGGTGGTCGTCGAGTGTCATGGCCGCGGCCGCTTCGGCGTCGATCACGGGACGGTCCGCGCGCAGCCGATAGGACCGCTCGACCGCACCGCGAACCCGCCGCTCGTCGGCGACCTCCAGGATGCCGCCCTCCACCAGGAGGCCGAGGTGCCGGTAGATCGTCGTCCGGGGCACGTCGTGCAGGCGGTCGCACAACTCGCCCGCGTTGCGCGGCGCGTCCCCGGACAGCGCGTGCACGATGCGCAGTCGCACCGGATGCAGAAGGAGATCGGCAGGGTCCATCGCTCAACTATCCCATTATTGGTACCATTTCCAAAGTTGGTATTGATCGAGAGGGGATTCGGATGCGGAACGTGCCAGGCGAACGAATGACGGTGCGCGGCATCGAGATCTATGTCGAGCAGGGCGGTGCGGGGGAGACCTGCGTGCTCTTCGAATCCGGCGCCGGCGCCGGGCGCACCCTGTGGGATCCGGTGGTGTCCCGGCTCGGCGATGTCGTGCGGACCGTCACCTACGACCGTGCCGGCCGCGGCCGCAGCGCCCGGGTGCGGCCGCCGCAGAGCATCGACGAGATGGCGGCCACGCTGGCCGCGCTGGTCGAGGCGCTGGCGCCGCGTCGGCTGATCCTGGCCGGGCACAGCATGGGCGGGCTGATCGTGCGCCGCGCCGCGGAAAATCTTGTGCCGCAGCCGATCGGTATGGTGTTGGTCGATCCGACTCCGGAAGCGGCTCCCTTCTACGCGGACTGGGCGGCGACCGCGGCGAAGACGGATCGCGTTCTCGCGGTGCAACAGTCGCTCGCCCGGGTGCGCCCGGTGATGCGGGTGCTGACGGCCTCCTACGGACGGATGTTTCCCGCCGACACCTACGAGACCATGCTGCGGGAGGATTTCAGCCCCGCCGGCATCGCCTGCACGCGCAGCGAATTCGATGCCTTCGCCACCGGCATCGGCCCGTTCCGGGACAACCCGCCGCAGCCGCCGCGCGGCGAGGTCGTGCTTATCTCCGCGCGGCGCGCCAACCGGTTGCATGCTCGCCACCACGACACCATTCGCGAGTACCAACGCCGATTCGCCGATCAGGTGAGCGGCCGATTCGAGGACGCCGACTCCGAGCACATCGTGCCGGCCGAGTGCCCGGATCAGGTGGCCGCCGCGGTGCTCCGGATGGCCGGCGCACCCGAGCGCGCGGTGTGACGAACGGTGCTCAGGAACCGAACATCCGCGCCAGCACCGTCACGACGCCGTCCTCGTGGTTGGCGGGTGCGAGGTAGCGGGCGCGGGCACGAACCTCGGGGTGCGCATTGGCCATCGCGAACGACCACCGCGCGGCATCGAGCATCTCGAGGTCGTTGAGGTAGTCGCCGAACACCGCGGTCCGGGCGGGCGGGATCCCGAGCGCCTCCTGCAGCGACTGCACCGCGCGACCCTTGTCCGCGTCACGGCTCATGATGTCGATCCAGTGGTGCCCGGACACCACGACCTGCTCGCGGGCGGCGATCGATCCGAACACCCGCTCGGCTGTCCGCTCGGCATCGGTGAAGTCGTAGATCGCCAATTTCAGCACCTTGTCGGTCACCGCGGTGAGGTCGTCGACGCGCTCGAGGCGGGCGTAGTATTTCGCCGCCTCGTCGACGAATGCCGGATCCGTACGCTCGATATAGGCGCTGTCCAAGCCGCACACCACCAGACCGAGCTCGGCGGCGGCGGGTGCTTCCCGCACCGCGCGCACGACCTGGTGCACGATCTCGACATCGAGGCAGGTCGCGGACACGGTGACGCCGGAATGCACGACGAGACAACCGTTCTCGGCAATGTACGAGACCTCGTCCGGAGCCTGCTCGAACAGGGCGGCGAGTGTCGCGTATTGCCGCCCGCTGGCCGGCACGAAGGTCACTCCCCGCGCCCGCATCACGTCGAGCAGCGGCCAGAACGTGTCGGGCACGGCACCGGAATCCGTGAGCAGAGTGCCGTCCATATCGCAGACGACCAGTCGCACATCCTGGTCACCGGGCGGGATCGAGGACCACGAGGGTGGTGCCGGGACCGTCGAACGGGCCAGGGCGCCACTGTCTTCCGGCATGTCATCCGTCGATCCGCTACGCACCTGCCCACTTTCGTCGTCGACCACGCCGCCCCGAACGCGCCACAGCGTTGTGCGAGGTCGTCGTGTCTGGTCTCTCCGTGGCCAGTATGTACGCCGTCCGGTGCGACGGTGCGATGCCCCCGGCCGCGGGCCCGTGCCGCGCATTGAGCCGCAGCGCCGCGCTCCACCTCGGCCGCATCCGGCCCGTCGGATTCTCAGCGGGCCGGTGTGTGCGCACGATAGGCGCGGGCGACGAGCGCGGCGCGGACCTGGAGCAGCCCGGACGGGGAGGTCGGATCCACTCCGATCAGCCGGCCGATGCGTTTGAGCCGGTAGTCGACCGTATTGGTGTGGACCCGCATCTCGTGTGCGGTGCGTTGCCGATTCAGTTCGTTGCCGCAGTGCCGCACCAGCGTTTCGGTCAGTTCCGGATGGTCGTCGAGCGGGTCGAGGAGGGTGCCGAGGATTTCCAGCGCCGGTCCGGGCCGCGTGAGCTGGTATTCGAGGGCCAGGTCGCGCATGCGGTAGAGCCCGGGCCGGCATCGCAACGCGTGCACGGTGTTCAGCAGTTCGTGGGCTTGGGTGGCCGCCGCGGGGACAGCCGCGCGGGCGGCGTGGACCGCGGTGGCGGTGATCGGTGTCCGAGTCGCCGTGGCCAGCGTGTGCACGACGTGATCGAGACAGCGGTCGGAACCGACGAACGGGTAGGGCAGCAAGACGGTGCCGCCGCTCGGGGACAACTGGAACAACACCGCGCCGTTGCCCATTCGTTCCAGGACGGCCCGGGCCCGGCGCATCGCCAGTCGCGCCTGAACGGACACATCGGCCGCCGGAGCGTGCCCGGCGGATTCGGCCGGCAGCGAGATCGCCAGCACGTGATAGTGGTCGGCGAGTTCCACTCCGCATTCCCTCGCCGCCGCTGCGGCGGACCGGCCGCCGAGCAGCGCGGAGGTCACCGCGTCGCTGCTCGGCCGGTAGTCCTCGGGCGCATCGGGGACCGTCGCCGAATAGGCGTCCGCGACACCGGTGGTCACGATTTCGAGGGCGTCCAGCACACGGCCGACCGACGTCATGATCGTGTCGAGGTTGTCGCCGGAAGTCCGCAGCGCCTCCAGGTGCAGCCGGAATGTTTCGAACACCGTGTGATGAACGGTCTCCAGGCTCGAGCCGCGCCGGGCCCAGCGGTCCGCGGCCTCGGCCAGTCGTGCGGCCGCGCTCGAACAGCGTCCACCGGAGGACAATTCGCGCAGCACCTCGTGGCAGAGCCCGGTGATCTCGTCGGCCGGTGTGGCGTGCGGCAGGTGTGGGCTCGGTGCCCGGGCGGTTCGTTCCCCATCGTGTTCGGCCCACTGGACGGGCAGCTGCTCGACGGACGACGGGGCCGCGGCGATCTCGACACCCATGGCAACCTCCAGCTGCGGTCCGGCGCACGTCAACCGCGGCCGGTTCTTCGACTCTCTACCTGCCGGCCTGGTGGCAACCATGTCGGCAACGCACGTATGTTACTTCATATTCACGCTCTCTGGCATTTTTGGTGAGACTGATCGAAGCAGGTAAGAGAGCAATTCGCTGTGCGTATCGGCTCAGCAAGTTATCATGGACTCGTTCAATGATGCCGCCGGAGCGAACGATCTCGTCGGCGGAATCCGCCGAGCCGGTGGTCGCCGTCGGAGCGACTGCGGCGCACGAACGGAGGTTTCGATGGGTTCGTTGAGTCCGACCCACTGGCTGATCATCGCACTGGTGATCGTGGTGTTGTTCGGCGCCAAACGCCTGCCCGACGCCGCCCGCGGTCTCGGCCGCTCGTTGCGCATCTTCAAGAGCGAAATGAGCGAAATGCAGTCCGGCGACTCCGGCCCACCGAACACCGCATCCCCGAGCGCCCCGGGTGCGGGTCACCGGCCGGCGCCCGCGGCACCGCTGCCGCCCGCGCAACCGGCGACTCCGTCGTCGTCCGCCGTGGAGGATCGTCACCCGAGCTGACCGGATCGTTCGCTGCGGCCGGAAGCCGCATGCTCGACGACACGTTCTCGAGGGCCCATTGTCGCCGCGCGACCGCCCCGGGACGCGCATCATTCGAAGATGCGGTTACAGCAGTCGAACGCTGCGCCCACGACCGAAGAGCGCGTGCGGCCGTGCGCGATGTATTTGCCAATGAATTGTTCTTGATTTTCTCGGATATTCGATCGGCTGGGTGTTCGTGACGGGGTGCCGGAAGGGGTCGGGCCCGGCGTCCAGGAGCTCCACCGCGCGTAGGGTGTAGACCCCGTCCGAAAGCGTTGAGTGGGACCGGTTCCGGAGGCGGGGACACCAGTGCGCATCCGAAGCGCTTGTCGAGACCGCTGTTTGACGATCCGGAAGCGGGTTATTTCCCAACTACACCAGTCCATCGATGTTGAGAATCGGTAGTAGCCATGATCGTATTCATCGGGTTGATCATTCTGTTCGCCGCGCTGGTCGTCGGAATCGCCGCAGCGTTGGCCAATTCCGGCGACACGCACGTGCTGGCGAGCGAATTCACCGTGTTCGGAGCCCATTTCACCCCTACTCAGAACGAACTGTTCGCCGCCGGTGCCGCGGTCGGTGCCGTCGGCATGCTCGGCCTGGGCATCGCCCTGAGCGGGGCGTTCTCATCCGCGCGCCGGCATGCGGAGATACGCCGCGAACTGCGGCAGTCGCGCCGCGAAATGACCGCCACTCGTCAGGATCTCGCGAAGACACCGCCGGCGCAGCCGGCCGTCGCGAAGACCGCGCCCGCGGAATCGGCGGCCACGCCGAAGCCGCGGCTGCGCAATCCCTTCACCCGGCGCGGGATGTCGCGCAGCGCGCAACCTCAACCCTGATCGCCGCACCGCGCGCGTGAGGAGGCCCGGAATACACTGAGCTACAGCGTATTCCGGGCCTCATCTCGGTCCGGACTCATGCGATGGTGTGATCGGTGGCCGTGCTCAGCCGATCGCGCAGAACGGCCGCTCCGGAACCGGAGAGGTCGTCGCAGTAGGTGATTCGGCCGGCCATCGCCATGGTCAGTGCGATCGTGCTGCCGGCGACCGGTGAACCGGTCCCGGCTGTAAAGGGGCCGTCGGTCGCCTCCAGCCGCAACCCCTCGATCCTGCTGCGGCTGGACACGGTGAAATTGCGTCCGGCGTAGAAGCGGGCGACCACGGTGGCGGCGTCCACGGAGGGCGTGCCGGACAGTCCGAGGGGGCGGCGGATGTCCTGCGCGTGGACCACCACCTCACCGAGCCAGGCCGCGGTATGTCCCGACGGCGCGACCGTGCTGGTGGCGACGACTCGAAACCGGGCCAGAGTTTCGGCGGGAGTCGCGCCCCGATGCTCGGCGAGTCGCCGATCGTTGTGCTCGTCGAAGTCGAACCTGGCGCCGAGCACACTCCGGAGCCAGCGAAACCGGCCGATGGTGGCCGTCGCGGTGAGGTGGGCGACGACCTCCTCCACCGTCCACTCCCCGCACAACGTCGGCCGGTCCCATTGCTGCTCGTCCAAGCCGGCGAGCTCTTCGGCCAGCGCTGCCCGTTCGGCCCGGACCATAGCCCAGATATCCGCGCGAGCGATCCTGTTCGACATCCACGACCTCCAGTCCGGGTGCCCGCGCCGCTGATCAACGGTGTCCCCGCAGGGCGGACGAGCGTTCCCACTACAGACGAAGGGGCGGAGGCGAATTCATCGGCTCGGCGGTTGCGATATCGGCGGTGTGCGCCCGAACCGTCGACCGTCTCGATTCCGGCACGTCACGAACGCTGCACGAACCTGAGGTAGAACGCGGCGAACACCAGCACGATCCCGATATTCACCAGCAGCCGCGCCCAGAAATGGTGTCTGAAGAACAGCACGTCCACGCCGACCACGACGGCCACCAGTGCGAGCACGTAGACAACAACGGTCGCCTGTCTTCCCATGACCTCTTTTCTACGCCGAGTAGCCGCCGTGGAAGAGGATTTCGAGCAAGGCGGCCCACGATCCGACCCCTCTACTCGGCCGCCGGTCCCGTGCTCGGGTCCTGAGCGTAGCCCGTCGCGGTGAACCCGCTCGCGATCGACGGCAGCTTGACAGCTAATCGGAAGCCTGCGTGGCGAAACCGGTCCCGGAGAGCGCGGAAGCGTTGCGGATCGCGTTCCGATCGGACTCTGCCACAAATTTGCCGATAATTCGTAGTCGACCGCGCCGCACGCTGGGATTCACGGTTTCGGGCGGCGAAATCGTCATTCGATCGACGCACGTGGATTCGCCGTTTCTCCACTGCCCGGTCCGGGTTGGAGCTTAAACTACCTCAGCCGCAACGTGCACAACCATTCGAGAGGGTCGGGAAAAACTCGAAGATAAACACCCGGGAGGTGTGAAATGCCGGAGACTGGTCATCGGCGCATGTCACGTCCATTGTTGATTGCGAGCATGTTGCCGCTTGCGGTCTTTTTAGGCACGGGAGTGGCCACGGCGTCTCCCGGCGATCTCGTTCTCACCCCGGCCGACGCCGCGCAGGCACCCGCTGTGCCGCCGCTGGCAGTGGACTGGCAAACACTGGCGCACGATGTGCAGGGGTTGATTCCCGTCCCGGTGCCGCTGCCCCTGCCGCCCGCCGACGCTCCTGTCGTCCAGGGCAATTCGGCCGTCGCCCCGCAGAACGCACCCGGCGACGACGGATCGGCCCAGGCGGCGACAGCAGACGTGCCGTCCGTCGCCACCGCGGCTGCTGCCGTCACGGCCCCGGCGCCCGTCGACACGACGGCCGCGTCGCCGGCCCCGATCGCGGATGCGCTGCCCGTCGAGGACCAGCATCCGATCGAGACGTTCTGTGAACAGGTTCCCGCCGATCCCGATCGCTGTGCCGCCACGGTGGTCGATGCCGGGGTCGGTGCGGCCATCGGTGCAGGCATCGGCGCGGCGGTGTCCGCGCCCCTCGCGATCCCCGCCGCGGCGCTCGGTGCGGCGGCCGGATTCGTCGTCGGTATCCCGTTCCTGCCGACCGGTCTGGTGGCCGGCCCGCTGATCGGCGCGGCCGTCGGCGCCGCGGTCGTCGCCGCACCCGCTGCCGCGCTCGGTGGGGCACTCGGTGCGGCGGTCGGCGCGATCGTCGGGATCACCGCGCCGCTCCCGCCGAAATCCACTCCCACCGATGCGCCTATCCCCGCCGATGCATCCACCCCCGCGGCGGCATAGCGCACGGTCACCGCGACGTCCCTACCCCCTCGCGGTCTTCGCGACTGCGAGGGAATGGGGATGTCGTCAGCCGGAAGGCCGCACGTCATGCCGGAGGTCATCGACGGACTCCGGAACCGGCCCGAAAGTATCGACGGCACAGTGAATTCCGATGTGCTCGCACATTTCGCCCCCGGCTTCCGGCGTCCGACGGCGGTCGAGAGCGTTCTCGGCTCGCCCCGGCCGAGCCGGCCCGACTATCTGCCGCTGCCGACGGGGATGTCCCGGGAAGGACTCCAGCATGCGAGCGATGACCGTGCGCGACCGTGATTCCGGTATCGCCGGGCTCACCTCGACCGATATGCCCTACCCGCACGCCGCGGAGAACGACGTCGTCGTGCGGGTGCACGCCGCCGGCTTCACGCCCGGCGAACTCGACTGGCCGACAACGTGGTCCGATCGTGCCGGCCGCGACCGGACACCCACCATCCCCGGACACGAGCTGGCCGGTGTCGTCGTCGAACTCGGCTACGGAACCACCGGTCTCACCGTCGGCCAGCGGGTATTCGGGCCGACCGACTGGGCGCGCAACGGATCGCTGGCCGAATACACCGCGGTGGAGGCCCGCAACCTCGCCCCGCTCGCGGCCGATATCGACTACATCGTGGCCGCCGCGCTGGCTATTTCCGGCCTGACCGCATGGCAGGGGTTGTTCGACCACGCCCACCTGACAACCGGCCGGACGGTCCTGATTCACGGCGCCGCAGGCGGTGTGGGCTCGATCGCGGTGCAACTCGCGCGCGAGGTGGGCGCGCACGTGATCGGCACCGGCCGAGTCGGCGACCGTGACCTCGTCCTCGGACTCGGCGCACAGGCCTTTCTCGATCTGGACAGCGACGACCTCCGGGACGCCGGTGCGGTGGATGTCGTCTTCGACGTGATCGGCGGCGCGATCCTCGAGCGCTCGACCGAACTGGTCCGTCCCGGTGGCACTCTCGTCACCATCGCCATGCCGCCGACCACGCAGCCCAGGGACGGGCGCGCCGTCTTCTTCGTCGTCGAACCCGACCGCGCGCGGCTGGCCGATCTCGCCCAGCGGGTGCGGTCGGGGCGGCTCGAGCCCATCGTCGGCTCCGTGCGACCGCTCGCCGACACGGCGTCCGCATTCGCTCGCCGCCACCGCACACCGGGCCGGACGATCATCCGGGTCGCCGACGAGTAGCGGGACACGACCTCGACGCCGATGTCGATGATCTGCTGCGCGCGGCGATCCGGCGCGCGGCGCAGCTGCCCGCCACGCACGGTGCCGAGCTGCGCACGATCCGCCAGATCGTGCTGAATCTGGGCGCATTCGGCGGCGGTGCCGCCCTGCGCGACCGGGAGTACAGCGCCTTGTATGCCCGGCAAGCCGCACTACTACGGCGCGGTCAGGACCATGGACAGCTGCGCGCGGACCTCGATCCGCAGCTGTTGGCGGTGACGTATCAGGGGATGGTCGACAGCATGCTCGACTATCTGGACACCAATCCGGATGTCGACCCCCTGACCTATGCCGACCATGTCGCCGATGTCCTCCTCGCCGGAATCACGCCGCCCGGAAAACGATGAGCCGTGGCGGCCGCGTCCGCGTCGGATCACGAGATGGCCGCAACTCGGCGGCGGCGTCGAAACCCTCCCCTCGGAGGCCCCCGGCAGGCGACCGCGCGTCGATAGTATTGCCGCGCTCGACTACGACGCCGCCACGGTGATCGCGCCCCGTCCACCGATGCCGGCAGCACGCGGAAAAACCCGTCGCCCCAGGCAATCCGGGGCCTCCGAGTTCGAACCCAACCGTAGGAGCAGCATGAAAGTCTCCGTCATCGGCACCGGACTGATCGGCTCCCAGGTGATCCAGCGCCTCACGGCCGCAGGACACGAGGCATCCGGGCACGCCCGCTCGACCGGCCTCGACCTGCTCACCGGGCAGGGCCTCGACGACGCGCTCAGCGGCGCCGAGGTCGTCGTGAACGTGACCAATTCACCGACCTTCGACGATGCGTCCATCGACTTCTTCCGCACCACGGTGACCAATCTGCTGGCCGCCGCGGAGGCGGCCGGTGTCGGGCATCTCGTGACGTTGTCCATCGTCGGTGTCGACCGTGTGCCGGCCCTGGCCTACTACCGGGCGAAAACCCTGCAGGAGAATCTGGTCGAGGCGGGGCCGATTCCGTACTCGATCGTGCGCGCCACCCAGTTCATGGAGTTCGTCGCACCGACGATGGACGCGACCACCGACGGCGACGCCGTGCGCCTGCCCGCCACCCCGATCCAGCCGATCAGCTCCGCGGAGGTCGCCGCCGAGGTCGCGGAGGTGGCCGCCGGCGCACCACTGCGGGGCATTCGCAATATCGCGGGTCCGGATGTCTTCGCTCTCGACGAACTCGGCCGCATCACACTGGAAGCCACCGGCGACCACCGCCACGTCGTCACCGACAACACCGCGGGCCTGTTCGCCGCGGTCGAAGGCGATGAGCTGACAGCGCCCCCGGACGCCCACCTGGCCAGCACCCACTACCGCGACTGGCTGCGCTCGCACTGACCGGACGCGCCTGCCGGTTTGCGCAGGGCATCGGTACCTTCGACATGGTTAATGGCGGGCCTGGGGCGGACCTGCGTGGCTTCGCCGCGGCGACCGGTCCGGGCGGGGGAACCGATCGAACTCGTCCACGACGACATCCACGGTCTCGACCTTCCCGATGCCGTCGTCGACCGCACACACCGAGCCGGTGCTGCAAGGCGAAGGCCGGACCTAGGGCCGGTGCGGCGACCGGACTGCCCTCACGTCCGGCCGGTGCGGTAGGCGTCGAGGATCGGTGCCAGTTCGTCCGGGGTGGCGCCGTGCAGGATGACTCGGTCTGCGCCGTAACCGAATTCGTCGCGGATGCGGCGGGCGCACTGTTCTGGGCTTCCGGTGGCGGCGGCTGCGAGCCACTCGTCCGGAATCAGGCCGGCGATGTGTTCGATCTGGGTGACGCCGGCCTTGCTGTCGATTCCGCCGGCGACCGATTGCACGATCGGGTCGGCACGGAAGCGTTGCAGCACAGCGGGATCCCAGTCATTTGTGCGAACCAGGAGGTCGCCGTAGCCCTGGAGATAGGTCGCGAGGCGTGCCACTGTCTTCTTCAGGCGCAGTTCCTCGGGCAGGTGGTCGCCGACGGTGGCCAGGCAGGACCACACTCGCACCGTGGCGGGGTCCCGTCCGGCTCGTTCGGCAGCCGTTTTTACCGTGGTGACGCAGCGCTGCAGGGTCTGTGGCGTGAAGTAGGTGTGCAGGATGACGTCGTCGAAGACGCGGCCGCCGAGTTCGAGTGTGCGCGGTCCGAAGGCGACCAGTCCGAGCGGGATGTGTTCGCGAAAATCGCTGTCCAGGAACAGAACCGGGTATTTCCCGATCGGCCCGTCGTGGCCGATCACGGCTTCACCGCGCCACAGCCGTCTCATCACGCCGGCGAAATCCTCCAGTTGCGCGGTCGTCACCGCGGGAATGCCGAAGCCGGCATAGAGCGCGCCGATGCCGCGGCCGATGCCGAGGGTGAAGCGGCCTCCCGACAGGCGATGCATGGTGGTCGCCCACGAGCCGGTGATGAGCGGGTGGCGTGTGTTGTGGTTGGTGGCCGCGGTGGCGATCCGCATGCGTGTGGTGACGGCGCATGCCGCACCGGTCAGTGAGGATGCTTCCTTGATATTCCATCGTTCCGAGATGAACGCGGTGCCCAGGCCGAGCTCCTCGCCTCGGCGGGCCTCCTGGACCAGCGCCGCGGGCCCCTCACCCCCCGCTCCCGCGAGAAGATAGTAGCCGAGTTCCGAAAGTTGTTCGGGCACAGACGAATCGGCGTCGAGCCGCTCTGGTCGGCCGCTGCCGTCGGAGGGGTCGGTCATCTGCGAGTCCTTTCTCGTTGCGGACCACTGCGCGGATGGTCGATCTCCTGCGGGTGAAGAACCTCGCGGCGTCCGTGATCGCCTCCTCGATCGGGTGTGGTGTCCCGCCGAGTTCGCGTTCGGCTTCGGTCACCGGCTCTCCGATCACAGGGCCTGTTCGCCACGACGCGTCGGAACTGCGGCACCCGAGAGGGGATGTGGCTTGCGGACTCACCGAAAATAGACACGTGTCTTGCCGAGTGTCAACAGTCTGCGGTGGGTAAGGCGCGGACGCCGGCGCGCACATCCGCCCGGCGCCGCTACGCGAATCCGGTTGGGTCCGCGATCAGCTCGGGCGGTGATCCGATGTTCCGATGAGTAGGAGACTCACGTCACAGATGCGGGTTCAGCGGCCAAGCTGAGCTGTATGTCCAACACAGTGCTCGGCAATATCGACAGAATCGCCGAGGAGATCCGCAACGGGGCCGACGAGGGTGACTCGCTCGGCCGGCTGCCCGACGACATGGCCAAAGGGCTGAAGGACGCGGGCGTCATCCGGATGCTGCAGCGCAAGGAGTACAACGGCTACGAGGCGCATCCGCGCGAGTTCGCCGAGACGGTGATGAAGACCGCGAGCCTCTACGGTTCGGCGGGCTGGGTGGCCGGCATCGTCGGCGTGCACCCGTGGCAGCTCGCCTTCGCCGATCCCAAGGTGCAGGAGGAAGTTCTCGGCGCGGACACCGACACCTGGATGGCATCACCGTATATGCCCGGTGGTGTCGCGGTTCCTGCCGACGGCGGATACGTCATGAGCGGGCGCTGGCAGTTCTCCTCCGGCACCGATCACTGTGACTGGATCTTCCTCGGCGCTTTGGTCGGCGACGCGGACGGCGAACCGATCATGCCGCCGCAGCCCCTGCATGTGATCCTGCCCCGCTCGGACTACGAGATCGTGGCGGACTCCTGGGATGTGGTGGGGCTGCGGGGCACCGGCAGCAAGGACATCGTGGTGCGAGACGCGTTCATCCCCGATTACCGGGTGATGGACCAGGGCAAGGTCATCGACGGCAGTGCCGCCGTGGAATACGGCGTCACCGAGACCCTGTACAAGATGCCGTGGTCGACCATGTTCCCGCTGGGCATCACCTCGGCGACGATCGGCATCTGTGAGGGCGTGCTGGCCGCCGGCATCGACTATCAGCGAAATCGGGTGGGGGCCACCGGAACTCTGGTCAAGGACGACCCCTACGTTCTGCACGCGCTCGGCGAATCCGCATCGGAGATCGATGCCGCCCGTCAGCAGCTGCTCGCCAACGTCGACCGCATCTGGGACCTGGTCGACGCGGGCAAGGAGATCGATTTCGCGATGCGCGCCGCAGTGCGCCGGGATCAGATCCGGTCGGCATGGCGGGCGGTCCGGGCCGCCGACGACATCTTCGACCGCGCCGGAGGCAACGCGCTGCGCATGGACAATGCGCTGCAACGGTTCTGGCACGACGCTCACGCGGGGTTGCACCACGCCATCCACGTCACCAGCACGACCTATCACGCGTCGGCCATGGCCTCGCTGGGTGTGGAAGTACCGCAGGGTCCCCTGCGCGTGATGATCTGACCGAGCGAACCGAATGCGAGTTGTCTTCATGAGTGAAAGCAGTTGTACATGAGTGAAATCAAGGGGCTCGGCTACATCCGGGTGCTCGCCACGGATGTGGATCGCTGGCGGGAGCTGGGCTTCGATGTGCTCGGCTTCGCACCGGGATTCGGGGACGAAAAGGACGCGCTGCATTTCCGGATGGACGAGCGCCCGTCGCGGATCACCGTCGAACGTTCCGATGTCGACCGGGTGAGCGCGGTCGGCTGGGAATTGCGGGACGGGCCGGCGCTGCGCCGGCTGGAAGCGACATTGCGGGACGCCGGATACGAATACACCGCCATGTCACAGGAATTGGCCGACCGCCGCAAGGTCGAAGCCGGTATCTGCATGACCGACCCCGGTGGGACGCCGCTGGAGTTCTTCCACGGTCCGGTACTCGAGCACAGTCCGGTGGTCACCAAATACGCGCAGCGATTCGTCACCGGCGCACAGGGACTCGGGCACGTGGTGATGCCGACCGCCAACTTCGAGGAGTCCTACACCTTCTACACCGAGACGCTGGGCTTCCTGTCGCGCGGGGCGTTCCGGATGCCCTCACCTCCCGGTGCCGGACCGCTGCGGATCAGGTTCCTGGGAGTGAATCAGCGCCACCACAGCCTGGCGATCATGCCCGCGCTGGAAGGCCGTGATCCCGGGTTGATTCACGTGATGGTCGAGGTCGATTCGCTCGATGCCGTCGGGCAGGCGCTCGACCAGGTGATGGCACGGGATTTCCCGGTGTCGTCGACACTCGGCCGCCACACCAACGACAAAATGGTGTCCTTCTACGTCGGGGTGCCCGGCGGCTGGGATATCGAATACGGCACCGCGGGCGAATTGGTCGACGAGTCCTATTACACCGCCGAGGAGATCACCGCCGACAGCTATTGGGGACATGAATGGCTGTGGGCCAAGCAGATGAAACAGGCGTGAAAGGACGGTGGACATGACAACGACGCATGACGAGGTACGCCGGATCGAGGCAGGGGCAGTGCCCACGCGATTCGCCCGCGGCTGGCATTGTCTCGGGCTGATCAGAGATTTCGCCGACGGACGGCCGCATTCGATCCGGGCCTTCGGCACCAAGCTGGTGGTCTTCCGCGGTGAGGACGGCCGGGTCAACGTGCTCGACGCGTTCTGCCGGCATATGGGCGGCGACCTGTCCGACGGCGAGGTCAAGGGCAACGAGATCGCCTGCCCCTTCCACGACTGGCGCTGGGGCGGCAACGGGCGCTGCAAGCAGATCCCGTACGCTCGCCGGGTGCCGCCACTGGCGCGCACCAGGGCCTGGACGCCGCTCGAGCAAGACGGCATGTTGTTCGTCTGGAACGATCCGGAGGGCAATCCGCCGCCGGAGGACGTCACCATCCCGCGGATCGCGGGTGCTGGCGCCGACAACTGGACCGATTGGCACTGGTACACCACGGTGGTCGACACGAACTGCCGCGAAATCATCGACAACGTCGTGGATATGGCGCATTTCTTCTACATCCACGGCTCCCTGCCGACCTTCTTCAAGAATGTCTTCGAGGGACCGGTGGCGACCCAGTACTTCGAAAGCGGCGCTCGCGCCGACCTACCCGGACCGGTGGGCCAGCCGCAACTGCTCGGCACCTCGTCGGTGGCCTCCTACTATGGGCCGTCGTTCATGATCGACGACCTCGTCTATCACTACGAACACGGCGACTACAAAACCGTGTTGCTCAACTGCCACTATCCGATCGACGAGAATTCGTTCGTCCTGCAATACGGCATCATCGTCGAGAAGTCCGAGACGCTGCCCGAGGAGCAGGCGATGGCCACTGCCGTCGCGCTCGGCGACTGGGTCAAGCTCGGCTTCGAGCAGGACGTCGCGATCTGGAAGAGCAAGGCGCGCATCGACAATCCGCTGCTCTGCGAGGAAGACGGCCCGGTATATCAGCTGCGCCGCTGGTATCAGCAGTTCTACGTCGATGTCGCCGATGTCGCTCCCGAAATGGTCGACAGGTTCGAATTCGAACTCGACACCACGCGACCGCTGGCCGGCTGGGAGGAGCAGGTCCGCGAGAACATCGCCCGCAAAGCGGCGGAGGCGACTTCGTGACGCCGATCGACGAACGCGTTCGGGAGGTGCCGATGGCGCCGGTCGAGTGCCGGCAGTGCTCGCAACTTCGCGAATCCATCCGGGCTGCCGCGGAATCCGGGGAACTGCGCGTACTCGACAGCGCGGTGAGCTGAGCGCGGAGGCAACGGGCCCCTGCCGTCATCCGACGGCAGGGGCCCGTTCTGCTGCGCGTGCCCGAAGGTGCGATGCTCTGTCATCCCGCGGGAGGACGCATCGCTGCATCGGCGCAGCGACCGTCAGACGCGCACCGCCCGCGGCTCGATCCGGCGCGAGGCCGAGGCCGCGCGCCGGATCTCGTTCGCCGCCAGGCGCACTTCCGATACGACCGCCGTGGTTTTGATCGAGCGCGTCGGACCGCACAGGGACACCGCCATGCGACCGCGGTCCACGTCGATGTCGAGCGCGGCCGCTACCACCGTGACTCCCAGGGCGCAGCCCTGCGAGTCCACGGCGACCCCGCTGCGAGCGCGGACCTTCTCCAACTCGCGTTCCAGTTGCCGGCGAGTCCGCACGCTGTAGCGGGTGGGGGCGACGGCGAACGGCAGCTCGGGCCACTGCTCCGGATCCATCGCCGCGAGCAGCGCATGACCGGCCGCGGTGAGTTCGACGGGCTGGCGTGCGCCGACCGCCCACTGCCGCCCCGGCATCGGCCAGGCTCCGACCCGATGGAGATGCAGAATTTCGGCGCCCGACAGCAGGCTCAGATGTGCGGTCAGACCCGTGCGCCGGTGCAATCCGGTCATGACGGCCGTCGCCACGTCGTTGAGGCTGCGCTGGCGCACCACCTGCGACCCGAACTCGAACATCCTTATGCCCAGGACATATTCGAAGCCGTGGCGTTCCACCCAGCCGAGTTCCACGAGCCGCTGCAGGATTCGATGCGCGGACGAGCGAGGCAGTTGGGACCGCCGTGTGATGTCGGCCAGCGTCATGGGCCTCTGCCCGACGAATGCTTCCAGCAGCGACGCCACGCGATCGATCATCGCGTTGGGGGTCTGTTCGAGCTGCACCGTTGCCATCTGTTGCCTCCAAGCGCCACACACCGGCAGAATGTGACTATATGTCAGATTCTGACAGGCTTGAGTGTAAGCGTTACCGTGGACTGCGATCAAGGAGGACAGAGGCCGTGAGCAAGTCGTCCAGGCCGACGCTGACCGAACGCCGCGCGGAGGAACTGCGTCTGGCCATCGCGAACACCGCGCGCGATATGTTCGTCGCCGACGGTGACACCTCCGCGACCGTGGAGCGCATCTGCGAGACGGTCGGCATCGCGCCGAGGACTTTCCATCGCCACTTCCCGGTGAAGGAAGACGTCATGGGGCCGTTGTTCCGGCGCAGCCAGGCGATCATCATCGACTTCCTGAAGAATGCGCCGGCCGACGCCGACGTCGCCGAAACGCTGGCGCGCGCGTTCACCACCGAGGTCTACAAGCGCCGGACGCCCGAGTCCGACCGCACATTCATGACGTTGATGATCCATACGCCGCAGTACCGTTTGCGCTGGCTGGAATGGGGCGAGCAGCTCTGCGGGCCGATCACGGAATTCCTTTCGGCGAGAGTCGAACTCGGCGACGATCCGTTTCTGCGCCGACTTCCGGCGGAGCTGATCGTGCACACCAGCCGCCAGGCCTACATCCAGTGGGTCGACCAGGAGGTCGGCGGCGATTTCTCCGAGGTGGAGGCTTTGCAGCTGCGCGGCATGAAGATGCTGCTCGTCGGTCTGCGAGCGGTGATGGGGCAGCCCTCGGCGCCGGTCCCGTAGCCGCACAATAGGTGCGGCGGAACCGGCGCCGGCACTGTGGCTAGCGGGCGAGGAACGCCGAGACGGTCGCCTCCCACGCCTGCTTCTGCTCGATCATCACCCAGTGCCCGCAGTTCGGGAAGATGTGCACCTCGCCGTGCGGCAGGGTCCGCATCGCGATCAACGACATGTCGACCGGGCTCACCCGGTCGTCACGCCCCCACGTGATCAGCGTCGGAACGGAGATCCGGCGCAAGTTCGCCCAGCCCGGTGTGACATCGGCGGCACGCGCCGCCTCCGCCATCCGTGCCAGCGCCGCACGTCCGTACATCCGCCGCGAATTCTCCAGGACGCCGGGTTCGGTGGCCTGCTGCCAGCGCTGTTCGATCAGCTCCTCGGTGAGCATGTTCTGGTCGTAGACCATCGAGCGAAGCCAGGCGACCAAGCTGTCGCGGGTCGGATTCTCGACGAACTCACTGAGCCGGATGATTCCCTCGCCGGGCTGCGGACCGAAGATCGTGGTGCCGATGCCGCCGATGGTCACCAGGCGCTCGACTCGCTGCGGCGCGGCGAGAGCGAATTCCGTTGCCACGAAACCGCCCATCGAGTTCCCGATGATCCGGACGGTCTCGAGTCCGAGCCCGTCGAGGAACGCGGTGACCGCCTGCTGCGCCGACATCATCGGATGTGCCGCGCCGAAGTCGTCGCTGACCCCGAATCCGGGGAACTCGAGAACGAGCGTGCGGTACTGCTGTGCGAACGTCGGCACGTTACCGCTGAAGTTGCGCCAGCCGGTGACACCGGGTCCGGATCCGTGCAGCATCAGCAGCGGCGGGCCCTCGCCGGTGTCGCGGTAGCGCAGGACGCCGTGTTCGGTGGGCAATTCCAGCAGTTCGGGGACGGCGTGGGCGTCGACGGAGGTACTCATATGCCGAGCCTGCCATCGCCGAGGCGCGGCACCGGCGATATTTCCCGTTCAGCGGTCGGCTAATTCTGACATTTTCATCAGAAAAGCTTGACGCGGCCGTGCTCCACAGTTGATGATTTCATCAACAAAGAGGTGTGGAGGTGTCGTGACTAGCATCGACGAGGGCGTCGGAACCGGGCGGACCGTGCGGGTCGGCGATCGGGAGATCTTCTTCAGTGAGGTCGGATCCGGCCCGGCTGTGGTTCTGTTGCACGGTGGTGGCGCCGGCGCGACCGGGTTGTCGAATTACTCCCGCAACATCGACGCGCTGGCGCGAAAGTTTCGTGTGATCGTGCCGGACATGCCGGGCTACGGCCGGTCGTCCAAGCGGGTGAACCAGTCCGATCCGTTCGGTGACCTCGCCGGGGCGATCGGCGGGCTGCTGGACGAACTGGGCATCGCGTCCGCGCACCTGATCGGCAATTCCTACGGTGGCGCGGCAGCCCTGCGGCTGGTGATGGATCGGCCCGAGAAGGTCGACAGGCTGATCCTGATGGGGCCCGGTGGCGTGGGCACCACGCGGGCCCTGCCCACGGCGGGGCTGCGGGAATTGTTGAGCTATTACACCGGCTCCGGACCCAGCCGGGAGAAGCTCTCGACGTTCATTCGCGAGTATCTGGTCTACGACGGCAGTGCGGTGCCGGACGAGCTCATCGAGGCCCGCTACCGGGCCAGCCTCGACCCGGAAGTGATAGCGGACCCGCCGCTGCGCCGGCCCTCGGGACCGCTGGCGTTGCGCACGCTGTGGAGAATGGACTTCACGCGTGACTCGCGCCTGCGCAAGGTCGCTCATCCGACGCTGGTCGTGTGGGGGGCCGACGACAAGGTCAATCGGCCCGCCGGTGGGCGCATGCTGGCCGACGCCATGCCCGACTGTGATCTGTACCTGGCGGCGAATGCCGGCCACTGGGTGCAGTGGGAACGTGCGGACCTGTTCAACACCCTGGCCACCGCCTTTCTCGAGGCGGACCGATGAGCGAGTTCCTCCGCCCGCGCACCGATGCTTCGGTGTTCGGTGCGGTGCACCTGGGATACGTTGTCGTGCAATCGCATCGGCTGACCGACTGGCGGCGCTTCGGGGCCGATGCGATCGGGTTGCACGTCGACGATCTCGACAGCGATACCGTGCGGTTTCGCCTCGACGATCGCTCCTGCCGGTTCCTGATCCGCCGGGGCTCGGCCGAGGACGTCATCGCGTTGGGCTGGCAGGTCGACGATCATGAAACCTTCGACCGCATCGTCGCGCGGGTCACCGAGCGCGGGATCCCGGTCATCGAGGCGACACCCGAGGACGCGGTACTGCGAGGGGTAGAGCGGTTGTGGCGCTTCGCCGGCCCGAAAGGCATCGCCCAGGAAATCTTCACGACACCGGTCACCACCCCGGAGCCGCTGCGAATGATCAGCTCCGGCTGGGTGACGGGTGAGGCCGGACTCGGGCACGTGGCGATGATCTCGCGCGAACCGGAGGCGATGCGCGGCTACTACCAGACCGTCTTCGATTCCCGGTTGTCGGACTACATCGACGAGACCGTGTCCGGGCTGAAGATGAAGATCCGATTCCTGCGGGTCAACGAGCGACACCACTCGATCGCCATCGCCAACGTGCGCGGTGTGAAGCTCGATCCGATTCGAACCTCGGTGCAGCACATCAACATTCAATCCGCGACGCTGGACGATATGCTCGCCGCTTTCGGGCGGGTCACCGCGCTCGGGTTCCGGATGCAATGGTCGGTCGGTCAGCACACCAACGACAGGGAGTTGTCGTTCTACTGCGTGACCCCCTCCGGTTTCGAGCTGGAGGTCGGCTGGAACCCGATCGTGGTCGGCCCTGAACTCGAATCCACCTGGGAGCCGAGGACCTATCAGGGCATCAGCATCTGGGGCCACACCCCGGTGGGAGAGACCGTCCTGGGCAAATTCGCCCAGTTCCGGCAGGCGCTGCAGACGATCGGAACTCCGGAGATCACCGTTCCCGAGCTCGCAGAAGGATTGTCACGATGAGTACCACCGACTACGACGTCGTGGTCGTCGGCCTGGGCCCGACCGGCCTGACCCTGGCCAATCTGCTCGGCCGTCGCGGGATCAGCGTGCTGGTGCTCGAACGCGAACCGGAATTCTACGGCTTGGCCCGAGCGGTCTACACCGACGACGAATGTATGCGGATCTTCCAAACCGCCGGTACCGCAGACGAACTCGCCGCGGATATGAACACCGACTCCGCCGTCCAATGGGTGCGCCGCGACGGACGTGTGCTGGTGCAGTTCAAACAGGTCCAGCGCCCGCTGGGCTGGCCGGTGGTCAACTTCCTGTACCAGCCCTATCTGGAGAACGGTCTCGAACGCGCCCTCGGCAGATACCCGCATGTGACGGTGCGCCGGGGCCGTGAGGTTGTCGATGTCGACCAGGGCCCCGACGGTGTCGTCGTCGAGCACGTCGGATGCGGTGGCACCGGCTACGGTCAGCGCGAATCGGAAACCGATCCGAGCACCACCGAGCGAGTGCGGGCCGAGTTCCTGATCGGCTGCGACGGCGGGCGCAGTGTCGTGCGCACGAAGCTCGGAATCGACATGACCGGCACCAGTTTTCCGGAACGGTGGCTGGTGGTGGACCTGAAGGCGAAAGACGGAGTGGACGCCTTCCGGCACCTGCCGTACTTCGATTTCGTGTGTGACCCCGATCTGCCGATCGTGTCGTGTCCCCAACCGGACGGACATCACCGATTCGAGTTCATGCTCACCGAATCGCAGACGAAACAGGAGATGGAGGACCCGGAAACAGTCCGCCGGCATATCGCCCGTTTCGTGCACCCGGACGAGGTCGAGGTGCTGCGCAAGCTCGTCTACACGTTCAACGCCGTGGTCGCCGATCGCTGGCGCGTCGGGCGCATCCTGCTCGCCGGCGACGCCGCGCACATGACACCGCAGTTCGTCGGGCAGGGTATGGGCTCGGGCGTGCGCGATGCGGACAATCTGTCCTGGAAGCTCACCGCGATCCTGAAACACGGTGCCGGCCAGGACATTCTGAACAGCTACGAAACCGAACGCCGCCCGCACGCCGAGGCGATGATCGACTTCTCGGTCTTCAACAAATCGCTGGTGTCGGTCGACAACCCACTGATCGCGGCGGCCCGCGACATCGCGATGAAGGCCTCGTTGCGCACTCCCGGCCTCGGTGGCTGGATCCGCGCCGCCAAGATGAAGCCGCGTCCGCGGTTCCGCCGCGACGCATACCTCGGACTGCCCCGCCGACGATTCGGGTGGCGCGGCGTGGAAGGAGCGTTGTCCCCGCAACCGGAGGTCCGCACCTACGACGGCCGTCACCAGCGTCTCGACGATGTACTCGGCCTGGGTTTCTCGGTGCTCGGTTACGGCGTCGACCCCCGTGCCGTGCTCGATGCGGACGATGTGGCCGCGTTGCAAGCGCTGGGAACACGATTCGTCACCGTCTATCCCTTCGGCGGGCGGCCCCAGGGTGCCCCTGGCGACGGGCGCACGACGGGTGACGACCATGCCGATGTCGAAGACCACACCGGCGCGTTGATCCGATGGTTCGCCAGGGCCGGCGTCGGTTCCGGCGGGATAGTGCTGCTCCGTCCGGACCGCTTCGTCTTCGGCACCGCGCCGGCCGGGCACGGAGGCGAATTGGTCGCCGAACTCACCGGGCAGCTCGACGTCGACGTCAGGCGATCACCTGTTTCCGCTGTCTCCCTTGCCCATTCGACGTCTGCTGCGAGCGGCAGGCTAGGCGAGGCCGGCCGCTGACGTATCGCGCGGGGACGTATCGAGCGACGGCAGCGGACGCTGGACTATCTCGCGGGCGTCCTCGCGCGAGAGGCCCAACATGTGCAGCAGATCTTCGGTCACCGAATCGGTGGCCTCGCCGTCGTCGCGGTCGGGTTGGTCGTGCAGCAGTCGCCCGAGGCAGATCGTGGCGCCCGCGACGATCGTCATGGCCAGTTCCGGATCCCGCACGTCGAATCGGCCTGCCTCGACCGCGGATTCGATATCGCGGCGAGCGCGGGGAGCCAGCCCCTTCGTCGAGCCGGCCAGCTCGAGCCCGTTGTTGATCAGAACCTTGCTCAGGGTCGGATTGCGCCGGTGCATACGGCCCGTCAGCCGAAAGCTCTGAGCGAACACCTGCGCCGGGTCGTCGAGGTCTTCGCAGAGCAGGTCGAGCAGTGCGCCGTGCCGGTCGAGCGCCTCCTCGACCGCTGCCCGGAACAGTTCCTCCCGGCTCTGGAAATGGTTGTAGAACGAGCCCATGCCGACGTCGGCGGCTTGGGTGATCTCGACGATCGGGACGTTCACTTTTCCGTCCGCCAGCAGCGATTGCGCGGCCGTCACGAGCGCGGCGCGGGTGCGTGCCTTGCGGCGCTCGAGCCGGTTCGGCCGGGCTCCGGTCTGTGCGGTCATCGCTGCATCACCTCTTCTCGCCTCCGTGCCCGTCATAGTAGCCGCTCTTGTCAATACTGACGAAATTCTCATCAACTCTTGACTGTGGATATCTTCGTGAGTGACGATATCGTCAGTTACGGGAAGGAGCGGCCGATGAGCGGCCATCACGAAGTGCACAGCGGCCTGCACAGCGAGCACGGCGCGTTGCCGGGTGAACACCCCGGGCGTTCGCGCAACCCGGTCGTCAAGGTGCTCGACCTCGCGTGGCTCGAGTTCGACAAGCCCGATCTCGACAAGGCGGAGACCTTCGCTCACGCTTTCGGCTTCACGACCGCGATGCGGACGCCCGATCAGCTGCACCTGCGGGGCACGGACCCGGGCGCACCGTGTGTCCTGATCCGGCGCGGCGCCCTATCCCGATTCGTCGGCCCGGCCTTCCGTGCCGCCGATTCCGCAGACCTGCTGCGCCTGTCCGAGGCGCGCGGCGCTCGGATCGTGCCGCTGGCGGAGTCACTCGGGGGAGCGGCCGTCGATCTTGCCGATCCGAGCGGGCTCCGGGTGCGGGTCGTCGCCGGCGCGCATGACCTCGATGCTCTCGCCCCGCAGCCACCGCACCTGCTGAACACGGGGCACGACATCGTGCGGGTCAACGCCACCCAGCGACCGGCCAGAGTGCCGGCGCGGGTGCAGCGGCTGGGACACGTCGTCGTGCAAACCACGAGATACCGGGAGACCCTCGACTGGTACCTGGACAATCTCGGACTGATCGTCAGCGACTTCCTCTATTACCCCGGCCAGCGGGAGCGCGGGCCGGTCATGAGTTTCATCCGTTGCGATCGAGCGGGCACTCCGGCCGACCATCACACGCTCGCGCTGACCCTGGGCCCGTCGAACCGGTACGTGCATTCGGCGTATCAGGTGGCGGACCTCGACGCTCTCGCCGCGGGTGGCGAGTATCTGCGCGAGCAGGGTTATCGCCGATCCTGGGGCATCGGCCGGCATATCCAGGGCAGTCAGATCTTCGACTATTGGCGTGACCCCGACGGGTTCATGGTCGAACACTTCAGCGACGGAGACATGTTCGATGCCACCGTCGAGCCGGGCTGGGCTCCGATGAGCGCGTCCGGTTTGGCCCAGTGGGGACCACCCGCGACGAAGGACTTCCTCGGCATCAAGCCGGGAGCCGAGTCGTTGCGTGAGGCACGCGCGATCGTCGCCGCGCTGCGCGAGGACAACGAATTCGATTTCCGCCGCCTGCGCGGCCTGTTGAAAGTAGCCAACTCATGACCATCTCCGTACTGCGCACCGTCGACGGCTGGTGGGTGCGCACACCAGCGGGCGCCGCCCGGATCGACACCGCCGCGACCACCACCCGGGAGCTGCTGGCGGATCGAGGCGCCGTCCTCGCGGCAGCCCGCAGCTCCGAAACCGTTGCGGTGGAGACCCTTTCGCTGATATCTCCGGTGACCGCGCCGTGCCGCGTGGTCGCGCAGATGACGAACTTCGCCTCCCACGTGAAGGATTCCGGCGGTGACCCCGAGACCGTGCCGCTGACGTTCTTCCGCAAGGCATCGGGTTCGATCAGTGGCCCGTACGACGATGTGATCCGGCCCGCCCATGTGTCCCTGCTGGATTACGAGGTGGAGATCGGGCTCGTCTTCGGCCGGGAGATGCCGGTCGGCTCGGAGGTCACCGCCGAGAATCTCGCCGACTACGTCGCGGGGCTGGTCGTCACCAATGACGTCTCCGCTCGCGACGTCCAGTTGCCGAAAACGCAGTTCTACGAGGCGAAGTCGTATCCGACCTTCACCCCGGTCGGGCCGGCGCTGGTGCTGCTGGACGACGACGAGCTGAAGCGGTTCACCGACCTCCGGCTGCGGCTGTGGGTCAACGGCGGACTACGGCAGGACATGACGGTTGCCGACATGATCTACCGGCCGGTCGAGGCGCTGCGGGAACTGACCCGCTTCCAGCGGATGGACCCCGGTGACCTGCTGCTGACCGGAACGCCGGTCGGCACCGCGATCAGTGCCCCGCCCAAGCCGGTGGAGATCATCGGCTCCCTGCTGCCGCCGAAGGTGAAGTGGAAACTGTTCTTCTCCCGCCAGGCCCGGAATCCGAAGTATCTGCGGGACGGCGACGTGGTGGAGGCCGCGATCGGCACCGACGACGGCGTGCTCGACCTCGGCCGCCAGCGCACGGTCGTGAGGTACGCCCGATGACCGACACCGCGTCCCTGGTCGGCGCGTCCGAGGAACTGTTGTGGCCGCGCTACGAGAGCCCGGCAGACC
The DNA here is from genome assembly GCF_001665695.1 of Nocardia sp. 852002-51101_SCH5132738. Taxonomy (NCBI): domain Bacteria; kingdom Bacillati; phylum Actinomycetota; class Actinomycetes; order Mycobacteriales; family Nocardiaceae; genus Nocardia; species Nocardia sp. 852002-51101_SCH5132738. Next base: position 73,538 of record NZ_LZML01000159.1, read on the forward strand.
TCGAGACGATCGAGTCGATTCCACTCGAGGCGCGTGGCTTGCCGGAATCGACGTACGCGCTGCTCGTCCGCGCCGCGACGCGATGGCCGCGGCGACGGGCACTCACTGTGCTGCCCGATGCGTCTCGCTGGCGAGAACCTTTGCAGCGCAGTTACTCCGAGCTGCTCGCCGACGTCCATCGCTACGCGAATCTGCTGCACGAGCTGGGTGTGGGCCGCTCCGATGCGGTCGCGCTCATCGCCCCGAACTGTGCCGAGCTGATTCCGGCGACGTTGGCCGCACAGCTGGCGGGCATCGCCGCTCCCATCAACGGAGGGCTGTCCGGCGATCACATCGCGGAACTGTTGCGCCGTTCCGGCGCCAGGACACTGATCGCCGCGGGTCCGGAGCTGGCGCCCGATACCTGGGACACCGCGCGTGAGCTGGCCGAGCGAGGTCTGCTGGACGCGCTGCTCGTCATGCGTCCGACGGCTACCGGGCAGCCTCGGCCGGCACTGCCGGTCATCGACGGCGTCGTGGTCGGCTACCTCGAGCTGCTTGCCGCAGAACAGGTTTCGACCGAATTCGCCGGGCAGCCGCCTACAGGATCGGATCTGGCGGCGCTGTTCCATACCGGCGGAACGACGGGTGTGCCGAAGCTGGCCGCTCATCGTCATTCCGGTGAGGTCGCCAACGCGTGGATGATCGCCGCCAACTCGCTGCTCGACGACGAAGCGGTGGGGTTCGCGGCACTGCCGTTGTTTCACGTCAACGCGCTCGTCGTCACCTTGCTCGCGCCGCTGTTCCGCGGCCAGTCGGTCGTGTGGGCGGGTCCGCTGGGATACCGCGATCTCGCCCTGTACGCGGAGTTCTGGAACATCGTGGCGCACTACCGGATTGCGGCGATGAGCGCCGTGCCGACCGTCTACGCGGTGCTGGCCCGGTGCCCGGTCCAGGCGGATTTCTCCAGCTTGCGTTACGCGATGGTCGGAGCCTCGCCGCTGCCGGCGGCAGTGCGCGAGGATTTTCAGAAACATACCGGCGTGACCCTCGTCGAAGGGTACGGCCTCACCGAGGCCACGTGCGCTACCGCGCGCAGCTTTCCGGACGTTCCCCGACCCGGCGCGGTCGGCCAGCGCATGCCCTACCAGCGCGTCGCGGTCGTCCGCGCGGCCGACAACGGGGCGTGGGAAGACCTGCCTGCCGGGGAAATCGGCGTGCTGGTCGTCGATGGACCCACTGTCTTCGCGGGCTATGTCACCGGCCGTACCGACGCCGGCCACCGCCTCGACGGACTCGGCACGGTGATCGACGGCTGGCTGAACACCGGCGACCTGGCGCATATCGACCCCGAGGGCTTCATCCATTTGCACGGTCGCGCAAAGGATCTCATCATTCGCGGCGGTCACAATATCGATCCCGCGACCATCGAGGACGTCCTGCTGTCCCACCCCCGGGTCGGCGCGGCGGGAGCCGTCGGCCGCCCGGACGTGCACTCCGGTGAGGTGCCGGTCGCCTACGTCGCGCTCACCGGGGACGCGAACGTCACCGAGGACGAGCTGGTGCGCTGGGCCGCCGAGCGTATGCACGAACGCGCGGCCGTACCGAAGACCGTGACCATCCTCGACGCGCTGCCGGTCACCGACGTCGGCAAACCGTACAAGTTGGGCCTGCGCGCCGATGCGACACGGCGCGAACTGGTCGACGCGCTGGCGAATGCGGCCGGTGTTGCCGACATCGTCGCGGCGGTCGAGGACGGCGCCGTCGTCGCGACGGTGGTGCTCGACTCCACCGCCGACCGCGCCGCGATCGAAGCTGTTCTGGCCCGCTACGCCGTCACCTGGAGAGTGGAGAGGCGTCGATGACGATCGGACCCACCGCGTTCGGCCGCGGTCCCGCTGCCATCGCGACTGTCGCCACGGTGCGGGGTGTGTTGTCGTGACCTCGCCGGTGGTACAGGTCGTGATCGTCGGCGCGGGCCCGACCGGGTTGACGGCGGCCACGCTGCTCGCCCAGTACGGGATCGAATCGCTGGTACTCGAGCGGTGGGAGGGTGTCTACCCGCAGCCGCGCGCTGTCCACCTCGACGGCGAAATCCGCCGGATCCTCGAACGACTGGGTGTCGGTGCGGAATTCGACGCCGTCTCCCGTCCGGCGCTGGGTTTGCGATTGGCGGATCCGGATCACCGCGTGCTGGCACAGTTCGATCGGGATACGACGGGCGGTCGCAACGGACATCCGGAGGCGAACCTGTTCGACCAACCGGAGTTGGAAGCGATTCTTCGTCGCAACCTGGCTCGGTACCCGCAGGTGACAATGCGCGGCAATGCGGACGTCACCTCCGTAGTCCGGGAGAACGACTGCGTGCGCGTGGAATTCACCGATCGATCGGGCGGGCGGACCGAGGCCGTACGAGCGGAATATGTCTTGGGCTGCGACGGGGCGAACAGCCTGGTGCGCAATCGAATCGGCGGACATATGCGAGACCTGCGATTCCAGCAGCGATGGCTTGTGGTCGATATCGCCGCCACGACCGAGCTGCAGCACTGGGAAGGTGTCCACCAAGTCTGCGATCCCGATCGCGCGGCTACCTATATGCGCATCGGGAAGACGCGGTACCGATGGGAATTTCGGCTGCATCCGGGTGAAAACGCCGACGATTACCGGGATTCGGCTGCCCTCCGTCCGCTCCTGGGCCCGTGGCTCGGCGAGACCGAGTACGAGCAGATGGAAGTGGTGCGCGTCGCCGAATACACCTTCCGCGCGCAACTCGCGGATCGGTGGCGACAGGGGCGGGTGTTCCTGCTCGGGGATGCGGCCCATTTGACCCCGCCGTTCATCGGGCAGGGGATGGGCGCGGGTATCCGCGATGCCGCGAACCTCGGTTGGAAGCTGGCCGGAGTGCTGCGCGCCGAGTTGCCGGCCGCTGTGCTCGACACCTACGAAAGGGAAAGGAAACCCCACGCGCGCAAGATGATTCGGCTGGCGAAGCTCACCGGGCTGACCATGACCGAAGGCGGCGAACTGGGCAACCGGTTGCGTGGCCTGATCGCGCCGTACCTGCAGCACATCCCGGGATTCGCCCGGATGGTCACCAGCGGTGAATCCCCACCACTGCGCGACTCCTCACCGGTGACGGCGAGGTGGATACACGGTCTTCTCGCCGGTCGTTTGATTCCGAACGATCGAATGCCGGACGGGCAGTGCGTCGACGACGTCATCGGCGGCCGATACGCCGTCATCACCCTGGAAGATCCGACGGCATGGGACCGCGCTGTGGTCCGCCGACGCGGCGGTGTCATCGTGTGCCCGGCACCGAACTCGGAGCTGTCTCGGTGGATGCGCCGCGGTCACGCGTCGACGCTTGTCGTGCGGCCCGACGGCACCGTGCAGGACGGTCGCGGCAGCTTGTCCGCGCTGTGTGCCTCGCTTCCGGACTTCGCGCCGAGCGTTCGGCGGTGATGCGCCGGCGTCGGCCGGCGGTGTTCAGAGCTGGGGCTGTGGTGGCAGTGGGCTGGTGGCGAGCTTGTGCGCCGATCGCTTGTTCATGCCGAACATGCGCAAGACGTGGAACGCCATGTCGTCGGTCCGCGTCTCGACGTCGGCGCCGGGTTGCGCGTCGAGCAGTTGCAGGAGACCCAGTAGGGCCCCACCCGCGGCCATCACCGCCATATCCGGGTCCATCGGGTCGAAGCGGCCCGCCTCCTGCGCGGCGATGATGTCGTGACGGGCGCGTGGGGCCAGACCTTCTTCGCGCAGCAATACCGCCATCCCGGAGTTCAGGATCACCCGGACCATCTCGGGCACCTGCCGCTGCAAACGTCCGGTCATGCGGAAACTCACCGCGAACACTTCTGCCGGGTCGTCGTAGAGCGCGACGATGGCGTCGCGCATCTCGCTGTAGACCTGCAACGCCGAGCGCACCGCCGCGTCGAAGAGTTGATCCTTCGACTCGAAATGGTTGTAGAAGGAGCCGAATCCGACGTCGGCGGCGTCGGTGATCTCCTGAATGCTCACCGCGGTTCGCCCCTCGGACAGGAACTTCCGGGCAGCACCGAGTAGGGCGTTGCGGGTGCGCTCGCGGCGCCGATCGACACGGTTGCGCGTGACGGATTCGGTGGTCATCAGGCCCTCCTGCGTCGGAATCGTCACCGAAATCATATCTGAGGAAAACATCAGACCGGTGCTGCCCGAAGCTCTAGGGCGGCGTGCCCTTCGCCGGTGTCGATCGCTACTGTGCCGTCGGCCGGGTGTCGGGCTCGAAGCCGGAATCCGGTTCCCGGACGACGTTGGTGATGATTTCCCCGAAGGCGTGCGGGTCGTCGAGGAGCCAGCCGTGCCCGCCGGGCACGGTGATCGTGCGGGGGTCGCCCAGGGCGGTCCGCAGCGACATCGACGTGGATTCCGGGATGATCGTGTCTCGCTTGCTCCACACCACGAAGACGGGCAGTCGGCGCTCGGCGAGTTCGTTGAGCTCGGAGGTGAGGTTGGCGGTCCGGGCCAGGTGCGCGACTTCCCACACCGCTGTCGGGTTCCGCAGGACGTTGGGCACCGCGTCACGCATGATCACCGGCAGGACCCGGGTCAGTTGGCGACCGGGCAGCAGGTCTGCCGGCAAGTGCAGGCCCCAGTCCCACAGCGGACGTTCACGGAGTGCGCGTGCCACCCCGCGACCGTCGGTCCATGCCGAGCCGCCGATGGAGTTCACGAGCACGAGCCGCTCGGCGAGCTCCGGTAGATCGTGCGCGGCCTGGATCGCCACGCCGCCCCCGAAGGAGTGCCCGACCACGGTGACCGGCAGCGGCAGGTCGATCGCCTCGATGAAATCTCCGACCCACCGGGCGTAGCCGGCGAGAGACCGATCCTCGATCGGCAACCCGGCCGTGCCCCCGAAGCCGGGAAGCGCGGGGGCGAAGACATGCACTCCCATTCGAACGAGTTCCTCGAGCGGGCGGGTATAGGCGTATCTCCCCAGTCCCCAGCCGTGCAGGAAGAGCACGCGGGGACCGTGTCCGCCGGCCGAATAGCGGGCGATACGGCCCTCGACGACAACCGATCGTGATCGCAGCCGCGCAGAGCGGTGATGTTGTCGTGGCTCTGACCCGGTCGGCGGCGCCGATGCGGCGGGTGCGTCGGCGATTCGATCGAGAGTCGCATCGGCAACCGCCGGGGTGAGAGCATCCTCGGTCGAACGGTCGGGTCGCAGCGGGCCTCGCCAGTGGGGCATCGGAACTCCTGACGTCGTCTCGGCGGCCTCGCCGTCGGTGCTGCGCAACCCGGTCACCCATCGTCGCGGGATGCGGCAAGCCCTCGGACGAAAAAGAAGCCGCGTCGGATCCAGACTCGTCGAGAGCGCTGTTCGGGTGGAAGGGTGCAATGTCCGGCATGGTCGGGCCACTGGTCTACGGCCGGGAGGACTTTCGGCCGCCGGATGCCCCGGATTCCACCGTCGCGGCCGGTTGCCACGACCATCGAGGTCGCTGGAGACGGGTATGAGCGGCCGCTGATTGTGCTTGAATACCTCTAGAACCTGTTTCAGTCAGCGATGACGGCCCGGTGGTTGATATGCGTGCGACGCGTCCCGATATTCCGCGAGATTTCGATGTCACGGATCCGGATATGTGGGCCCGGCGGGTGCCGGTCGAAGAGCTGGCGGAACTGCGCCGTGCGGCTCCGATCTGGTGGAATGCCAAGTCGCCCGGTTCCGACGGTTTTCCGGACGACGGATTCTGGGTCGTGACCAAGCACGCCGATGTCAAGGAGGTGTCGCGGCGCAGCGACGTGTTCTCCAATGCCGAGAACACCGCGCTGCCGCGATACGGCGTCGAACTCACCCCCGAGCGGATGGAGATGCAGCGGCTGGTTCTGCTCAATCAGGATGCGCCGCAACACACCAGGATGCGCAAGCTGATCTCGAAAGGGTTCACGCCGCGGGCGGTCAACGGGCTGCGCGCGGAGTTGTCCGCCCGCGCCGAGGCCATCGTCACCGCGGCCGCCGAGGCGGGCGCGGGTGACTTCGTCACGCAGGTGGCGTGCGAATTGCCGTTGCAGGCGATCGCGGAATTGATCGGCGTGCCGCAGGAGGACCGGATGAAGATCTTCCGGTGGTCCAACGAGATGATCGGCTACGACGACCCCGAGTACGCCGGCGTCGACCCGCTGGCCGCCTCCGCCGAACTCCTGGCCTACGCCTGGCAGATGGCCGAGGCGCGAAAGTCGCAGCCGGCCGACGACATCGTGACCGAACTGGTCCACGCCGACGTCGACGGGGAAGCGCTGACCTCCGAGGAGTTCGGCTTCTTCGTCATCCTCCTGGCCGTCGCGGGCAACGAGACCACCCGTAACGCGATCACGCACGGCATGATCGCGTTTCTCGAAAACCCGGATCAATGGGAGCTTTTCAAGTCGCAGCGGCCCAAGACCACCGTCGACGAGATCGTCCGCTGGGCGACGCCGGTGAGTACGTTCCAGCGCACCGCGCTGGAGGACACCGAACTCGGTGGCGTACCGATCCGGAAGGGTCAGCGGGTCCTGATCGTCTACCGATCCGCGAATTTCGACGAAGAGGTTTTCGACGCTCCGTTCACCTTCGACATCACTCGTGATCCCAACCCGCACTTGGCATTCGGCGGTACGGGCGCGCACTTCTGCATCGGCGCCAACCTGGCCCGACTGGAGATCGACCTGATCTTCAACGCCGTCGCCGACCACCTTCCCGACATTCGCAAACTGGGCGACTCACGCCGATTGCGGTCGGGCTGGTTGAACGGGATCAAGGAATTCCAGGTGCGCTACCGGGGCGAGTGAGGACCGTCTCCACCACCGCGAACCGTCGATGATTTTCGGCCGCGGGCATCGTCTCTTCTGCGTACTCGACAGAATGGATGAATCGATGCAGATCCTGGCTCGCCTGTGTATGAGCGCCGACGGCTATGTGACGACTCCGGACGGTTGGCCGCCTCAGGTCGTCGATCCGGTGCACGGTCCGGGCAGCCACGGCATCGCCGAATTCCTGCGTACCTGCGAGGCAGCCCTGATGGGCCGTACCACCTTCGAACCGGCACTGACCGCCGATCGCTGGCCGTGGCCGGATCTGGAGGTCTTCGTCCTGGGTTCGCATCGGCCCGAGGGCACGCCCGACGATGTGATCGTCGACGACGATCCGGTCCGGTTGCTGGAGAAGGTGCGTGCGGCCAATCGCGGCGGTGATGTCCATCTCATCGGTGGGCCCGGCACGATCGAGACCTATCGCGCTCTCGGCGTTCTCGACAAACTCGAACTCGTCATCCTGCCGTTCTTCGTGGGCAGCGGCATGCGCCTGACCGATTCGCTGAATCCGCAGACCGATCTGGCATTCGAGAGTTCGCGGCCCTTGGACGGTGGCGGTGTGGAGATCGTCTATCGAGTGTTGCCGACCCGCGCATAGCGGCCGTCGAAACCGTTGCGCCTCAAGCGTTTCCGCATCGGGCGGAGCTGTCGTCGGCACCCTCGGCCGCATGGACGGTGTGCAGGATCCAGTTGCCGCGGGCGCCGGATTTGGCGTCGTACAGCGAGGTGTCGGCCGCGTCGAGCAGCCATTCCGGGTCCTTGCCGGCGACCGGTGTGACGACGGCTCCGATGCTGGCGGAGATGTGGAGCCGGTGGCCGCCGACGATGAGAGGATGCGAGAGGGCGCCGCGCAGGCGGTCCGCGACCGCCGCGACTCTGCGGGTGTCGGCTGGGGGCGGGATGAGGGTGACGAATTCGTCGCCGCCGATTCGCGCGACCAGGCATCCGTCGTCTTGCAGGCTGTCGTGCAGGCGCCGGGCGACGGTGGCCAGCACCTGGTCGCCGACGCCGTGACCGTATCGGTCGTTGACCTCTTTGAAGTGGTCCAGGTCGGTGAAGCACAGTCCCATCAGATCGTCCTCGCCGGCCGCGGAGATCACCGATTTGAGGGTGTCGAGGAGATGGCGGCGGTTGGGCAGCTCGGTGAGCGCGTCGTGGCGCGCCTGATAGTGGAGCTGCTCCTGCAGTTGGTGGCGTTCGGTGACGTCTTCGCCGATGGCGAGCAGATAGTCAGGCCCGAAGGCGCTCCGGACATAGGTGATCGCGAATGTGGCCCATCCGGTGCTGCCGTCCGCGCGCTGCAGGCGCCGTTCGATCTTCGCCGTGCCCGCCCTGGCCGGCACGAGGTCGTCGTAGACCATCGCGCGGATCGCGGCCTGATCGTCGGGGTGGGCGAAGTCGTAGACGCTGATGCCGCGCAGCGACTCGACCGGTACCCCGATCATGTCGGCCAGATGGGGATTGGCTTCCAGCAGAACACCATTCGTGTCGCCGATCGCGATGGCGATGGACGCGTGGTCGAACACGAGCCGGAACCGGCGCTGGCCTTCCTCGACGTCGTCGGCCCGGATCGCTTCGGCGAGGAAGTGGTGGCCGTGGCCGAACGCGACGAGCAGGGCGGCCATACGCGGGCCGGTCTCGGGGTGATCGCTGAATTCGGTGAGTCGGTGCAATACCGGCGCGGATACGACCGGCACGGCGGGATCGGTGAGCCGGGCACCCGCCAGCGCCGCTCCCGCTCGGGAGCCGGCGGCCGCGTCGAAGGTCTCCGCGGTGAGACTGGCGTGGAGTTCTTCCAGAAGATCGCGCAGAAACGAAATTTCTACGGTGGCGTAGGAAGGGTGAGCGGTAATCGTCGCCAGCGCGCGCTCCCATTGCTGGGCGAGTGCCGTGCTCAGATCGTCCACTCCAACTCCCCATGTCCGATGCGCTTCTGCTGCTACTTCGGTGCCCGGCGAAACTTCCCCCGGCTGGTACTGCTGATCGTGACGCTGCAGACAAAGGTACTGCATGCCCGATTCGTCACGTCATCGGTGGACTGCTCACCGGTGGTGAGCCTCGGCGAATATCGACCGGCCCTTGTAGCGGGAGGTGGCGCATTGCCACACCCAGCTCGCCTGGACGCATTGATCGAGGTCGTCGGCGTAGGCGGTGACGGCGGCGGCCAGTGGTGGGCTGAGTGCGGGGCAGCGGTCGAGCAGATCCTGCCGTAGCCCGCGGAAGTCGGTGAATCGCTCGCGCACGATCTGCGCGGCGCCGAGCACGGCGTCGGCCAGCGTCGCGCCGGGCGTATTGAGCAGCAGAATCGAGATGAGGTTGAAATCCGAGCGGTCCACGATGACCTCCTTCTCGAAGGAGAAGACATCGTTCATCAGCGCTCCGACTTCGGCGGTGAGACGTTCCAGCGTGCGCAGATCCTCGGCGAGGCCCGCGGCCGCGAGCCGGTCCCAGGGCAGGGTGGTGTCGCGCGCGAACTCGCACAGCTGGATCGCGGGGTACATCCCCGAGACCTCGTTACGCAGGGCGATGTAGTCGTCGACGCTGAGCAGGTCACCGCGTGCGCCGACATTCTGATCGCGGATCGCCGAGCGCAAATGGTCGATCGTCGATGCGCGGAATCGCTCCAGCCACACCGGCTCGGCTTGATCGGTGAGGGTCGTCAAGAATTCGACGGTCGCCTCGACAATGGGCGTGGAGTTGTCCGGCCGGATCCGGCCGGACTCGAATAATCGACACAGCCGGTCGACCTCGAGTTGTGCCTGCGCTCGCTCGGCCTCGGACAGGTGGCTGAACTTCTCGCGGCCCACGGTGTCGTTGAGCGCGAACAGGATTGCGTTGTAGATACCGATCGTCGTCATCCGCGCGAGGCTGATCGTGCGTGGATGCAGGTAGGGCGTCATCGAGTTGTAGGCGGCACCACCCCTTTCCAGCCAGATCCGGTGCCTGCGGCAGAAGGCCTCGACCTCCGCGCAGGCTCGGGCGCCGAACCGGTTGGGTCTGAAACTGCTGCAATATTGCGCGATATCGCAGTCGTCGGTACTGAACAGAGCGCGCAGTGACCATCGATCCTCATGAAGAAGTTCCTGGTACTGGGCGTGCATTGCGGCGATATCCGATGCGATCTGGGGCATGTACTGCACAAACGTCTCCCAATCCGTGAGCGGCATCCGCCGGCTCGAAACTGTCGCCGGCAGTTGGTGATACCGGGTACCAGTATTTCACCGGGGCAGCTGTGGGGAGTGGGTATGCGAAGCGAACGCATTTCGGAAACCGGCACGAACCGCCGGTCGTGGAGCGGTCACTCGCGCGCCGGCACCAGCTCCGGCAGCGCCCATGCGCCGGTGAGGATCTCGGGGCGGGGCCGGTACAACCGGACCACGACGTTCCAGCCCTCGGGGGTGGGGATCGCGTTGGGAACGCTGTCGGGGAAGTCGCCGAACCGGACCGTGACCGATCCGTCCGCGTTCGGCACTCCGGTGATGTTGTTGACGCTGTAGCTGTTTCGCGGATTCTTCTCGAAATAGCCGGCCGCGTTGTAGACCGAGACCGACCAGAACCCGTCGACGGGCACCTCGCGCAGGGTGAACTCGTAGTTGCCGGGCGGCAGGTCGGGAGCCACGCCGACGTAGGAGGCTTCCTCGCTGGGCAGCCCGCCCCAGCCGGCCGCCGTACCGATCAGATGACGCACCGGGTCGACCTGATCGCGGCGGCCGAACGTAGCGTCGAAACCGTTCATGCCCGCGGCCAGGGTCAGCAGCGCCGTGCGGGTGGCGTCCAGCCCGGCGGTGTCGTAGTGGGGTGGGACGAACTCGCGCGCCGAGCCGGCGGTGAGCGAGAGTCCGTCTTGCAGGGCCGCAACCGCCGCGAGGTCCTCGGCGGAATTCGGGTCGGCGAGGATCCGTACCGCCACCAGGGCGTAGTCGGTGCCGCAGTCGTCGGACCGCAGTTCATAGGATCCGGCATCGTGAAAGACCTTTTCGACGTAGTGGTCCTCGCTGACCACCATGGCCGACAGGTATCGGTCGCCGTGTTCGGGCAGCGTCACGGTCGCGCCCGCGGCGAGGTCGACGACGGCGAAGCTGTAGAGGGTGTCGCGGTTGAGGCGGATCACGGTCTGACGATCGATCGAGGCCGGTTCCCGATTGTGCAGAAAGGTGTTGATCCCGCCGGCGTCGCGCTGCAGATCGGCGAACATCCGATCCGTCTCGGCCCGCACGAAATTGTCGACATTGACATGCACCGCCATCGCTGTACTCCTCACTGTTGCCGACAAGCCCGATACGGTCCCTATTGTGGTCCACGCGGTCCGTTCCGGGCCGCTTCGCGCATCTTGACCCGAGTCGTGTCTCGAAACGATGGGCACCGCGCCGGGCCGGTGACGGCGCTGGTCATCGTGCTGTCTACTGCACGTACGGCCCTGCGTGGCCCGCGGCGTCCAACGGGCCGGGTCGGCGATGCGGGGGTCGGGGTTGCCGATGTCAGCGTGGTGCCGCTGCGGCCACGGCCCATTCGCCGAGTGTGAAATGTGTTCCCCTGCGGCGTATTTCGACTGCTCCTGGTCCGGCGAGGTGGGCGGGGATCACCAATTGCCGTCGGTCGGCGGCGCGTTCGAGAATTCGGCGCCGGGTGGTGGCGGCCCGGTGTGGGTCGAGGCACAGGCAGCTGCTGTGGGAGGGTTCGAGCAGTTGCAGTGGGCTGTGGACCATATCGCCGACGAAGACGGCGCGGTCGGTGCCGGAGTTCACCTGCAATACCGCGGAACCCGGGGTGTGGCCGGGTGCGGATTCCAGGATCAGGTTCTCGTCGATCCGGTAGCTGTCGTCCCAGAGGACTGCCTGACCGGCACGGTGGATCGGTGCGACGCTGTCGTCGTAGAGCAGCCGGTCGTCGGGGCGGCGCCCGCCTGCGTAGCCGCCGTCGGGCCCGAAGTAGGCGTCGTCGCCGGCCGGAATCAGATACCGAGCGTTGGGAAATGTCGGCACCCATTGCCCGTCGACGTCATGAGTGTTCCAGCCGACGTGATCGCCGTGCACATGAGTGTTGATCACGAGATCCACATCGTCCGGATGCACCCCGGCACGAGCCAGACGGTCGAGGAAATCACCGTGACGGTGGTGGAACAACGCGCGGGCGGGCCGTTCGCGCCCGTTGCCGACGCCGGTGTCGATCAGGATCGTGCGCCCGGCGCTGCGCACTACCCAGGTTTGGATTGCCGCGACCGCCAACTCGGTAGCGGGATCCCAATGATCGGGTGCGAGCCAGTCCTCGTTGTCGCGCCAGGTCCGATCGGTCGTGTCCGGCAACAGGTCGGGGCCTGGCATCAGGGTGCCGTGCCATTCGATCACGCGGAAGATTTCGACATCACCCAGCACGATGCTCTGCGAACTTTCCATACTCGCGACGGTATGGACCGCAACCGAGCCGATCAATGCCCAGGATGCTCACTTGAATACGCAAACGGATCAACCGTGAGCGGCTCTCCGTAGGATTGCTATGTGGATGTGCTGAGCGATGCGATCGCGGCCGTGCGACTGGGGCAGCCGTCGTCGAGCCGGCTGTTCACCCGCGAGCGCGACTGGTGCACCCGGCTCGCGCCCTACTCCGGCGCCGGCTTCCACATCGTGTTGCGGGGGAGCTGCCGATTGCTTCCCGACCAGGGCGATCCGGTGACCCTCGGCACCGGCGACGCGGTTCTGCTGCCCCACGGGACCGGGCATCTGCTCGCCGACCGGGCCACCGACACCCCGGCTACGACACGGGCGATCCCGTTCGAGCAATGGCGGGCCGCGCAGCCGAATGAAACAGACTCGGGCGCAGGCGGTTTCGAGGTGTTGTGCGGCACATATCGGCTCGACCGCCGAGGGCAGCATCCCCTCGTCGCGGAGTTGCCGACCGTCATCCACCTCCCGGATCGCATCGGCGATCATCGCGAACTGCGCGCCGCCATCGACCTGCTCGCATTGGAAGCCGACCAGCGCAGCCCCGGCTCCTGCATCGCCGTTCCGAGCCTGCTCGATCTGCTGCTGGTCTACATGATCCGCGCGTGGATGAGAGAGAACGATGCCGGTCTCTGGTCGGCCGCGCTCACCGACCCGGTCACCGCCACCGCCCTGCGGGCACTGCACTCCGCACCGGCCGCGCCCTGGACCACCGACAGCCTCGCCGCGGAAACCGGAGTCTCGCGCGCCACTCTGACCCGCCGATTCGCCGGCCTCGTCGGCCGGCCGCCGATGGGATATCTGACCTGGTGGCGCCTGACGCGAGCCGCCGCACTGCTGCGCGACACCACCGACCCCTTGCCCACCATCGCCGAACAGGTCGGATACGCCAACCCCTACGCCTTCTCCCACGCGTTCAAGAAGCAATTCGGCACATCCCCCGGCCGCTACCGCAACGACCGCGAACCTTCCGCTGTCGACCGGTGAGCGTCGCCCCGGTCCCTTCTATCACCGAGGAGAGCGAGCGAGCCCTGATAAGTGACGAATGATGCAGTCCTGCTGCTGAATTCGTCTTCGAATGCGTCCGGCTCCCGGGTGAGCCGACTCAGCTGAGGTGTGCGCATATCGCGGCCATGATGCGGGTCACGACTTCGTCGCCTTGTGCGCTCGATGTGAGGTGCGCGCGCGAGCACCATCAATGCGAGCGCATCGTCGACCCGCAGTCGCAATCCATCCATACAGCACGCACGGAGCCACACCCTGTCGCCGCACCGTGGTGTCAGGGGTTCGGGTGCTCCTGGATGCGGGGGAAGGGTTGTTCGGCTTCGAGGAGGTAGGCCAGTTCGATCAGGGTGCGTTCGTCGCCGTGGGCCGCCGATAGTTGCACGCCGACCGGCAGGCCTTCGGTGGTGCGGCCCATCGGCAGGGAGATCGCCGGGGTGCCGGCGATGTTGTTCAGTGGTGTGTAGCTGACGTAGCGGGTGAGCCGGTCGATCAGTTCCGGGAAGGCGACGGTCGGGGCGATGTGGCCCAGCGGCGGTGTGGTGTGTGAGAGTACCGGCGACACAACGACTTCCAGCCGGGCGAACATTCGCGCATATGCCGCCGGGATGCGCCGCAGTCGGCGCAGCGCCGCCGGCGTGCGGTGCAGATTGCGGCGGTGATGGGCGCGCAGTCCGCGGGTGAGTCCGTCGGTGGCGGCCGCGTCGAACGACCGGTCCAGGATGAGCTTGCCCGTGCTCACCGCGAGATCGGCCAGTAGCGCCCAGTATTGGACGAAATCCACCGCGAACTGCTCGGTGACCGGGAGGGCGATCGGTTCGACGACGTGCCCGGCCTTCTCCAGCAGTGTGGCCGTGTGCTCGACCGCGGCGCGGGTGGGCGCGTCGACCTCGGCTCCGGTGACGCTGTGCATGAGCAGCCCGACGCGCAGCCGTCGTTGTGCCGGGCCGCGGACCTCGCCGATGGGGGCGAGTTTCGGGTTGCGCCAGACGTTTTCGGCAGCGGCGACGAAGGCCGCGGTGTCGCGCACGGTGCGGGTGAGCACGCCCTCGGAGATCATGTGGATCGGCACATGCCGCGCCTGTTCGCCGTCGATGTGGCGGCCTCGGCTCGGCTTGAGCCCGACGAGCCCGCCGCATGCGGCCGGGATGCGGATGGATCCGCCGCCGTCGTTGGCGTGGGCGATCGGGACCACGCCCGCAGCGACGAGTGCGGCCGAACCGCCCGACGAGGCGCCGATCGAGCGATCCAGATCCCACGGGTTGCGGGTCGGAGGTTCGGTCATGAATTCGGTGGTGGCATTGAAGCCGAACTCCGGCAGTCGCGATTTGCCGAGCACTGTGAGCCCGGTGCCGAGGAACTGCTCGGCGTAGGCGCCGTTCTTCGCGGCCGGCCGCGCCCGGAACGCCTCGCTGCCGTGGTTGGTCGGCAGTCCCGCCAGGTCGGTGTTGTCCTTGACGAACGTCGGCACGCCGTAGAGGGCGGAATCGGACTTCGAGTGGTAGCGCGGGGCGTCGTAGATCGCGCAGGCGACGGCGTCCAGTTGCGGGTCGACCGCACGTGCTCGCTCGATGGCGGCGGCGGCGAGTTCCTGCGGGCTCATCGAACCGTTGCGGACCAGTTCGGCGAGGGCGACCGCGTCGTGCTCGGCGAGCGCATCGTCGCGAAATGCGTGAAGGGACGTCATGGCGGCTGAGTCTAGAAGAATGTACAGACTCTGCCCAGAGGAAAACTGTAAGAAGTTACAGAGATGGCCTAGGGTTGCATCGTGACCGCGCGCCGCCACCGTCCCAGTGCCCTGGCCCGACGCGAAGCCCTGCTCGCGGCCGCTGTCGAGGTAGCCGCGACCGTGGGTGTGGCCGGGGTGACTCATCGCGCGGTCACCGAAAGAGCCGGACTGCCGCTGACCACGGTCGGCTACTTCTTCGACTCGATCGACGCGCTGACCGAGGAAGCGCTGCGGGTCTATACCGACGCCGACGCCGATACTCAGGTCGCGCTCGCCGAGGCGTTGGCCGAGGCGCACAGCACACCCGACGAGATCGCCGCCGCGCTGTCGTCGGCCGCGACCCCGCGCTCACCGGAGACGCCGGCGTTGTTCGAGGCCTATCTGCACGCCGCGCGGCACCCGGAGTTCCGCGATGCCGCCGCGCGGGCGCTCGATGCCGCACGCCGGGCAGCGGCCGCGGGTGTGCGCGCGGCCGGAGCCCCGGAACCCGACGCGGCCGCACCGGCGTTCACGGCCCTGGCGCACGGGTTGGCACTGCACGAACTGGCGGTGCCGGGCACGCTGCCGCCGGATTCGGTGCATGCGGCGTTTCGCGCGCTGTTTCTGGGATTCTTGCTCGACAACGGTCATGTGGAGCTGGCTCTGCGACTGCGGCGCCATGCCGCGGCGGACGATCAGGTATCCGAGGGCGATCCGTCGCCCGCCGAATCCGATGCGTGACAACGTCATTCGCGTCGCGTGTGCGCCTACTGGGCACGAATCCCGATGTGCGCACCCCTGCGGCGGTGCTGGGCGGACTGGTTGTAGGCGCGGTCCAGGTGCTCACCCCGGTCCGCACGCCAAAGGTGCAGCTAACGGGTGGAACTCGGTCGAGTAGGTCCGCGGCGGCGTAGTGCCCGCGTCGGCATGACAGCCGCAACTCGGAATCGTCGGCGATCGAGTGCGCGTCGATGAGCCCCACTTGCACGCCGCCGCGTGCCCGCTGTGATCAGGATCGTTGCCGCGGCGCCGACGTGCGTGCACTATCGAAGTCGGCCGATCAAGGATGCTCGTGCGGGGCCGATCGAGCCCGAGCTGCCAAATCCGTGAAATCCCTCGAGGACTGGGCACTCTCTCCTTCGTGAACGGCGCGTGCCGGCCCCGGCACGGCGCGGCCGGTGGTCCAGGCCGGTCTCCGGTACGCCTTGGCGGCGATAGCAGCAACGGAATTCGTCGCGGAGAGGAGCGAATGAGATGACAGACACCCTGACCGATTTTCCCACCGCACCCCTTCGGCTCGCACGCCCGGTCCCGGTGGCGCGGGCGACGCCGCGAAACCGGGTTCCGGCGACCGGGGTCGCGCGGGAGTGGCAGCAAGCCAAGACGGTGCTCGTCACCCGGGTCGCCGGGCCGAAGCAGTTGGTGACCGTGCCACGGCTGGTTGTCCCTATCGGACTCGGCCAGCTGGCATTTCGCGTCTCCTCCCGAGCTCCGGAAGCCGACGATCTGCTGCGCGACGGCCGTGTGCTCGTCCAGGCCGGCGATTGGCGCGGACATCCGGCGCTGGGGTCCCACCAGCGCCAGGGACACGCGCAGGTGGTGACCGCAGGCACGCTGGTGTCGTTCGTTCAAGCCGAGATCGAGGCCAAGTACCGGTGGCAGATCCCCCTGGCGAAGTTCGGCCACCGGCTGGCACGCGGCAGCGCCCCCTACGGCGACGTCGTCGTTCTCGTCACGGTTCACGAGCCCCCGTCCCCGATGCTGCCGCCGACGCCCTGACCACGGCCGACTCTCGGCGACCCAGCCTGTTGTCGGCGAACATTGCCGTCTCACCGAACGTAGCGATGCCGCCGGGGTGGCGATCGGCCCGGCGGCACCGCAACGACTTCGCGTAACCCGTCATGCCTGCCGGCTCACGCGCAGGCCGACGCCGGGCAGGACGCCGGCCTTACTGTTCTGTTACCCATTCCGCGATCGCTAGCAAACCTTCAGCGCTCGAGTATCGAGCGAAAAGTACCTGCTGAGCGAAGTATTCAATCGGCGTTTCCCTCCGCGTCACCCTCAGGCAATGGCAGGCTACCTCGGTCGAGGGTGGTGGCGAAGACTCGGTCGAGGGTGACGATGCCGGCGTCGTGGGTGCGGCTCCGAGTGCGACGCAGACGATCCGGGCACGTTTACAGTCGGATCCTGCTCTTGCGGACCTGATCACGGTGGATCCGTCCACGCGGGAAGCGAGCGGCTCGATTGTGGTGGTTCCGGGGCGCCGATCCGGGAACCAGTGTGGTCTCGGCGAGGTCGATCGAGTCCTCCATCAGTGCATCGTGCAGCGGGCGCCACACGAGAGGCCAAGTGAGTCGAAACCGACGCACACCCTGGACTCGCTGCTGGACGCCGCTGCCGACCTGGCGGCCTCCCACGGCCCCGCCGCGGCGCACGCAATCCCGGCGCCGATCCGACCGATACCGCCGAGGTCCTCGACCGGATCGTCCGTGACGTACTCGGCGAAACGGGCAGTGTGACAGCACATTTCGAACGCCGGAGCTGAGCGGTTCGGCGTCTCCTCGGACGCACGAAGAACAGGTCGAATCAGGCCGGTGGGTGCGGTTCGCGAGCGAGGTCGTCGCCGAAATGTCGGTGCTTCATGACACTATCTGCCGCTATGACTGCTTCAGCTGCTACGGCGCCTGGCATTCCGATCACGGTGTCCGATGATTTCGCGAGGCGTACCTGTCTCGCGGTGGCCGAGAATGCCGCACCAGCAGGGTTTCTCGGAAAGCTCAGGGCATCATGAGTGCCCAGACCGGTGGGTTGGGGTGGATGTACGGGCGCGATCTGCCTCTGCTCGGCCTCACCTTCGCACGCGACATGACGGCCCGGCAGTTGTTGGAGCGGATGGATGTCGATCAGGACACGGTGGCGGTGCGTGCGCAGGACGATTTCTTCGCGGAGTTCGGTGACCTCCTCTACGTGAACGGCGCGTATGTGGTGAGCGCAGGACAGTACGGCCGGTGGGCATGGGCCTGGGAACACGGCAGCTGGAAGTGTGCCGAGGATCGCGACCTCGTCCGTCGGGCTTCCGCCGGAACCGCTGCTCTCGTACTGCTTTACAACGAGAACCCCATGGTGGAGTTCCTGTACGCCGAGAACGGCGAGCTCGTCACCGGCCTCAACACGCTGCTGAGTATGAACCTCGCTCCACAAGACAGGGCCGGCAGCGACCCGCACCGCTTCGACGACCAGATGCACGCACTAGGCGCCCGGCTCGACGGCGACGAGTGCGAATACGGCCCCCTGGGATTCCGCGGCCTGTTCTACAAACTGGCCGAGAACCTCGGCGTGGGCATCCCTCAGGAAGACCTCATCCAACGCCCCGTCCTCAGCGGCCGGCTGCGGCCGCCGACCGCATAGCCGCCGCTACTCGCAGCCGCACGTTGCCGGCACGACCGCGCATCGGTACCGATTCGGCCGTTTACCACTGGTGAGAATCGCAGCCGCAGTAGGCTGCTGTCGGTCGCCGGCTCGACGATGGGAAAGTATGCGCGCTATCGCAATTCGACTCGCCGCGGCCGTGGCCGCCATCGCAGCAGTCGTCACGTCGTTCCAGGTTGCGCCTGTGGCACACAGTGATCGGACCGGAATCCGCCTCGCCGCGGCGCAGTGCAGCCTGGCACCGACAGCCGGCACGGTCGTGCGGACTATCGGTACCAGGATCTATCGGCTCGACGTTCCTGCCGGCCTGACGGGGCACTCGGTGCCGCTGCTGCTCGCCGAGCATGGAAATGCCAGCAATGCGGCAGATTTCGAGCAGGTCTCGGGCTGGACTCCTTATGCGGCCGCGCACCACTTCATCGTCGCCTACCCGCAGGGCAACGCGAACAATCTGCCGCTGGATCCCGGTAACGGTCTGGTGGGCAACGATTGGGAGTTTCAGCAGGGCTCGATCGATGTCCAGTTCCTGCGCTCGGTCGTCGCCGACATCGAGGCGACGTGGTGCGTCGACACCGCACGCGTCTACAGCAGCGGGTGGTCCGACGGCGGCATCATGTCGCAGCGGATGGCGTGCGACGCCCCCGACGTCTTCGCGGACGTAACCTCCTGGGAGGGCGGCGATCCCACCCTCCCGAACCCAACCCTGCTGATTCCCAGTCCCGGATCGCCCTGCAAACCCGCTCGGCCGATCTCCGTCGGCATCGCCCAGGGGCAGATCGATCCGATCTCCGATCCGCTGGCCGGTGTGGCCAACGTCGACGCATGGGTAGATCGCGATGGCTGCCCCGTCCCGCCGGCCAAGTCCAGCGACGCATTCGGCACGACGGCAGGCTACGGACCGTGCCGGAGCGGGACCTCCGTGCAGTACCGGGTGGAAAACGGGCAATTGCATCAGTGGCCGTCCGGCGCGGCCGGCGAGGACCTGCGAGATCGACTGTGGAACTTCATGTCCGCCACGACCCTCCCGTAGGAGCCGAGCGGGCAGTGCGTCGTTCCCGGCGTCCGATGCGCGTCATTCATGGGCGAAGGCGCGGTCGGTGAGGGCGCCGATCGCGGGTTCGAGGGTCTCGGCGTAGCTGACCGTCAGGTGGTTGTCGTCGCGGAACACCAAGGTATTGCCGACGATGACGGGACAGCGGGTGGCGGTGCAGAACAACGGGGTGAGATCGGCGTACTGGCCGCCGCCTGCCGTCGTTGCTGCCTGCTCGGCCGCGACGCCGGCGTCGTTCACCCCGGCCGGGCGTGCGGGTGCGCATGCGGTGGCATCGTCGAGGTGTTCGGACAGGCACGTCGGCACCGTGGTGTGGGGATCGGGGATCGGCCCGAGAACGAGAACGGCCGAACCGATCGCGCGGAGTTGGGCAACCAGGCGGCCCAGGCTCTCGACCCAGGCTCGATCGTAGGAGACGAAACCGAAATCGCCCCCGTAGCGCCGGGACATGTCCAGGACGATCAACCGCGGGTGTTCGTTTCGCAGCCGATTCAGCACCTGGCCGCGCCATTGCTCGCATTCGGTGTACTCCCGGTCCAGGTACGGGCTGGTGATGGGCAGGTCCAGCAGCGGGCAGGTGACCTTGGCCATCGTTTCCAGCCGCCAGTGCCGCGCCTCGGCGATCGGCTCCAGCGCCGGATTCCACATCGCCGCATGGGAATCGCCCACCAAAGCCACCGTGGTGGGCGAGTCCGGATCACCCGAGGCGCACTCGGCCTGGCCGACCTCGCGCCACGACCGGACACAGCCATTGGTGAACACATCGGCCTTGTCGCCGGGCGCGCTGTCCAGCGAGGGGGTGAGATTCGATGGGACAGCACGGATTTCGGCCGAGGCGGCGACCGCGGTTTGCGCCTGTGCCATCAGCTGCCGGACCGCCTCGTCGCGGGGGTCGGCGGCGGGCGCGGCCGAGTCCCGGGGCGTGGTGAGTACGAGGGACGGTGCCGCCACACCGTGACCGACCGGGGCGGGGACGAGCACGAGCAGCGCGAATGCCACACTCGCGGCGAGCGCGGTGCAGGCGCCCCCGCAGGCGAGACTGCGCACGGCCGAGTTCCGCAACGGCGCCGCGAAGCGAACCGGATTCTCGATCGTCCACTGGGTGAGCATGGCAAGCCCGCCGGCCATCACGAGCGCACCGAGTGCGCCGACTCGCCCGAGCGGGTGGCCCAGCATATGCGGCGCCAGCAGCAACACCGGCCAATGCCACAGGTACCAGGCGTAGGACAAGCCGCCGATCGCCCGTACCGGACCGCGGGTCAGCAGTGAGCCGACCCCGAAACGTGCTCCGGCACAGCCGGATACGATCATCAGAGTGGTGCCCGCGACGGGCAGCAGGGCCGCGCTGCCGGGATACGGTGTCCTGCCGTTCAACTGGGTGCAGGCCACCACGACCAGAACCAGGCCGATCCATCCGGCCGGTGCGGCCACCGAGTGCGGCAACCGGGACCACACGGCAACCGAGAGCGCGATCAGGCCGCCGGCGGCCAATTCCCACGCCCTGGCGGGCAGCGAAAAGAACGCCCAGGGCGGCAGCGTGCCGGTCCAGATCAGTGAGATCGCGAACGAGAGCGCGGCGACCACCGCCAGAATGATCAGGTAGGGGAGTGCGGTGGCCGATCCGGTGCGGCGGCGCCGCACGAGCCACGCCGCCGCGACGATGAGCAGCGGCCACACCAGATAGAACTGTTCCTCCACGCCGAGTGACCAGAAGTGCTCGAACGGCGAAGGGGGCTCGCTCGCCGCGAGGTAGTCGGTGCCGCGCAGGGCGAGCCGATTGTTCCCGACATACAACGCACTGGCGATCCCGTCGCCGAGGACCTGACGCGCCTGCAGCGGCGGCAGCAGCACCACCGCGCCGATCGCGGTGGCGACCACCACGATGCCCGCCGCGGGCAGCAGCCGGCGAGCACGTGCGCCGTAGAAACGGGCCAGCGCGACGGTGCCGCCGGCCCTCACCTCCCGGCACAGTATTCCGGTGATCAGAAATCCGGAGATCACGAAAAAGATGTCCACACCGACAAATCCACCGCTGATCCCCGGAATTCCGGCATGGAACAACACAACCGCCACGACCGCGACTGCTCGCAACCCCTCAATATCGGGCCGAAATCCCTCCCGGGGCTGCGATGCCTGGTGAACCCGGTCTGCCTGCCGATTTGCCAACCCGCTTACGGCCGTGTCCGTCATGTGCAGCATTGTGGTGGATCGACCCGGTCGTGACGCGACGACGTGCCGATTTCGTGGCTTGAAGAAATTCGCCGCTGCCCGGTGTGCCACTTATGGTCGAATTACGCGGTTTTCGCGTCGCTGAATTGTACGAATCCCGGATCGGAATGTAACCGCTTGTGTCCGAACCGGTCCGGCCGTTGTCTGCGCTCGAAGTCACCGCCGGCGCCTTCACGCCCGAGCGCGACGAGGGCCCCGGCGGCTCGGTCCGCCGGGGTCCTCGACCTCACCGTAGAAGACGGTGAGCGGTCGCGCGAGCGAAACAGGCAGCGGAGCTGTCGATTTCATGTCTGCGAAGTTGCCGGATGCGGGTTTGCTCGTCCGGGGGGATGCGCTAGGTTGTGAAGCGCCACAACATCACACGCTGTCGGGGCGGCGCTTTCGCCGATGTTTTGGTGTGTGCCACGGGTTTCCGCGGGCCGGTTTGCCCAAGCCGGCTTGTTGTGCCCTCGACTTCCTCATTGAGCCGGGGAATCGAGGGACCGGAAGGCCCGGTGCCGGCGAGGGAGCCCTGCCACTGGTCATCTCACGCCGGCACCGTGTCCAGCCGGGAAATCGCAGGCCACGCTACCACTTCGAGTGTGTTCCTTGCTGACTGCTGTGCGCACTCGCCGACGCTCGACCGCGAAGGCTGGCGGGACCGCTCGCGGGCCTGAACGGATGAAACAGGGGTCTTCCGGTGTGGGCCGCGGTGCGGCGCGCGGTGTCGAGTTGCTGTTGTGCCCGAGTGAGTCGGGCCTGAGATGCGGCGAGTCTGGCGTCGGCGGCGATCAGCCGCGCTGATGAGCGCCGGATCGCCTCGGTGGCGATTTCTAGTATCTGGTCATTGCCCATGTCGGCTCCCGATAGCCGTGCTGCGTTTCGCCGATCCACGACCTGGAACCCGCGCCCGGGTGAAGCCGTGCCCATGAGCCTCGCCCCCTCCGTCCGCTCGGGTACTTCGGATCTACCCGGTCCCCACGCCCGCGAAACCCAGCCCACACATGTGACATAAGCACTTCCTCTGGCAGCCGAAAATCTGTCGTGTCGGGTGTAGACATTCGCTCGATGCCGTTGTAGAGTCGCTGTTGTTCGAATTAATGAGTCCGAGTGGCCGGGCAGGTGAACTGCCCGGAAGAAGTAGGTTCCACCGTCCCCTTCCGGCGGATGACAGATAGACCCGGAGCAGTCGGCCGGACCCGCCGGAAGGGGACGAAACATCACCGAACAATCGAATGTCCGAGCACCGCAGCAATGTCGGCGATCCAGGAGGTGGTCACTGAATAGACGATCATCAGTTCCGCATCCGGGAAAGCAGCGGATGCGGTGTGTGGAAGCGGCCCTCACGGGCTGGTGAACAGTAATGACATCATTCCCCCTTCCGTAGATTCCAGGCCCCGGCGCAACCGCGCCGGGGCCTGTCGGCGTTGACCCCGAGAGGCCCTGTGCAACTACCCAACCCCCACTCCGCCGACGGTCCCAGTGCCGCCGACAAACTCGACGACGACGATTACCCCGCCTACTCGATGGGACGCGCCGCGGAAATCCTCGGTGTCACCCAAGCGTTTCTGCGCAGCCTCGACGCCGCGCAACTGCTGACCCCGCAACGATCCACCGGCGGGCACCGCCGCTACTCGCGCTACCAGCTGCGTATCGCCGCACGCGTGCGTGAACTCGTCGACGCCGGCAACGCCCTCGACGCCGCGTGCCGCATCGTCATCCTCGAAGACCAGCTCGCCGAGGCCCGACGCCTCAACACCGAACTGCGGCACACCCTCGACCAGCACAGCAACCCCACAGAGACGACGTGAACGTGCCCGACGCCCGCACCGGCCGGATGGATGTCTTCCTTCCCCAGGCGCTCGCCGTCGCCGTCCTCGACGCGGTGATCCGTCTCCACGTCGCCTCGGCCCTGGCTCGCACCGGCGAATCGGCCGCCACCATCGAGTACGGCACCGGCCGGTCACACTCGCCGGGGGTCACCCGCTGGCCGGTGTCCTACACCACCGGTAGTCTCCCGCAGCAGGAGTGACACAACCACTGACCAATCCCAGAGGTAGGGTTCAGCGGCGTCGCGTTGTGCCGACTTCTCATCGGCATATTCACCCAGTGCCCTGCCCGCAGAGACATCGGCGCGGTTAGTTCGGCCGGGGCGGGCGCGGGCCGGTCAGCGTTCATGTGACATGCTGGTTGACGAGCACGGGTTGTTGACATGATCGCTCGGCTCGCAACAGGAAGTTGTACATCAGTATGTCGCAGGGCAGTGTGAAGTGGTTCAACGGCGAAAAGGGCTTCGGCTTCATCGCTCAGGACGGGGGAGGCCCCGACGTTTTCGTCCACTACTCCGAGATTTCCGGCTCCGGCTTCAAGTCCCTGGATGAGGGACAGCGCGTCGAATTCGAGATCGGCCAGGGCCAGAAGGGCCCGCAGGCCCAGAGCGTTCGCGCCATCTAGGGACCGAGTCTCCACGAAACCCGCGCCTGTGGCGCGGGTTTCGTGCTTTTCGGAGGGTTGCCGGCCCGGGCGGCAGAGCGTTCGCCGGCATCCGGCCGGGCATGGGCGGTATGCGGATGGCGTGGGCCCACGTGGACACGGACGGCAGATTCCCGTAGCGTCGAGGTAGAAACCCGGTCTCGTAGCAGCGGAGGGTGGACTACAGGGTCCGCTCGGCGCTTCTGATCCGGAGACGGGATCACGGTCCTGACGATCGACTATCGGATCGGCAAACCACGAGCGGTCGAACGCCGCTGGATCACTCTTCGCAACCAGCGCCTGCATGATTCGCTTGCTCGGGGTGTGTGTTCTCCATCGCTCACCACAGGACCGCCACGGGCCGCGAACGGGCCCAGCGCCGGCGACGCCGGAGCGGAGCGAACCGTTCGGCTCGGCGACATCCCGACCGATCTCACGATCGTCACGTCGCCGGCTTCCCTCAATGCGGCCGATCCGCGGCCGAGTCAGGAGCGTCGGCATGAACTGCCCGACCCGCCCCATCCCCAACACCGCACACCTGGACCGCGAGCATGGCGCACGCGTGCAACTCAAGACAGCCGAGACGAAAACGGGGTATGTCGACGGCGCTTGGTGGCCGCACAGCACCGATCTCGCCGCCGAACTGCCCCACCTGATCACCGCGATCGCGGGACGGCTCGACTCGATTCACCGCGTGGTTTACCAGCCCGGCGAATGGACTCCCACCCCACAACAACTTGCCCACGCCGGACGCAGTGTCCGCCTCGACGGGAACCGGCACGGCACCGCGCATACGATCGAAATCCTCGGCGCCCGCGACCGGCGGCAGATCCTTCTGATCATCCCGTCACACACCGATCCCCACAGGGCCGCCGCCGTGATGGCGATGGCCTGCCGCGTCGACGACGAATCCACGATCGACCAACTGCTGGCCCAGCTTCCCGGACGCACCGGCAGAGCCGCAGCCCTACGACAGTGGCGCAGCAGCGGAACCATCCGCCGGGTCGACACATCCGGCAGCGCACACCAGCTACCTATCCGATAACGACAGAGAGAACTCACCATGAGCGACAGAGCATCCGCCGGACCTCAGCTGTTCAGCCACGAATACACCGCACCGGACAGCACTCCCGCCAGTGCAATCGACACCGACCTGCGACCGAAATTCCTTTCCGCGCACGAAGACCGGCAACACGACGACTAACCCCAGCCGCACCTCGATTTATCATGGCGGCTCCCGCAGGCGCCGCTTCGACCGCACCGGCATCGGCGTCGAGAGGCCTACCGACGCCGTACAGTGCGCCATCGGCAGATCGAACACGGTCGTCACCGCCGGCCGCCGATACGAGTCACCGGAACTCGCGGGCGAGGACATCGCCGCCCTCGGTGGCACCGATATCGCAGCGCGGCAACAGGATCGGCACCGACTCACCGAGCGTGTCGTAGAGCGTCGGCGACGGGTCGATATCGCCGAGAGCGAGGTGCCGACGGCCCTCTCGGTTCGACATCCGGCGGGCGCGGTGGTGACGTACCCCGGCCGTCGGACGATCGGACCTATCGGTGCATCGTTGCCGACGCTGAGCGAGACGCCGAAGTGATGTGAACTGGATCCGCTGCCGACGGCGTGCGCCGGGAGATTCGGTGGGGTGTGTCACCGGTCTTAGTTTATAC